>DATLYR010000212.1 GCA_035574475.1 Nevskiales bacterium
AGCTTGTGCGGCATATTCTGTCCCGCCGGTATCGTGTACTGCCCGCCAACGATATGAACGAATCGGGATTCAGGGTGTAACCAGGGAAAAATGAACGAATATGAGCCCGGTACCATGCTGAGGTACAAATAGGGGCGATGCTTAAGTTCAGTCGGTACGTCGGGGTCGACCCATGTTGCCTGCCAGGCTATTCCATTCCAACGCGGATTACCCGAGTGTGCCTGGATCGTGATCTGCGCCACGAGAATCAGAACCGCAAACGCAGCGGTCACTCTGGTATCCCTGCTGATTCGCTGGAGTGCGCCGATGATCAAAGGGCCGAGTAGCAGCCACAGCGGCAGGGCGTAACGTCCTATCCCGGCGAGCACGGCCCACAGTACGAAGCTGACCAGAAAAAAGCCCAAGAGCCAGAAATAGTTCCGGCTATCGGGCGTCCCGGAAAGAGACCGATGGTCGCGTGTTCGTAGGAAGTGTGCCATGCCCACGACGATGATTACCAACAGCATCAACGGCCGGAGGTCAGGGACTGTATTCTCGGCATAAACCCATGGTTTGTGCTCCAGCATCCTCAGGGGCAATGTGAATATGTCCCAAATGCCTTGATTTAAAAGCCCGCGATCCTCGTTCATCGCGGTGAGGAAATCCGGCGACTGGAATATATGATTGAACAGTGGGAAAACCGGATTACGAAATTCCCGCCACAACACATAGCTCCAGTAACCGTGACTCACTAGCCCTCCAACGAGGGCGCCGGTGCCGCAGAGTACCAGCCGGCGCACACGCAGCTTCAAAGGCGAAAAGTCCAGTACCAGCAGAGTCAGGCAGGCCGTAACGACAAGGAAGGCATTGGTCAGTTTGAGGCCGGCCGCGATACCAAGAAGCATCCCGCCCTGCAGGGCTGTCCATTTCCCGGCATTCTGGCTGGGCAGCAGCTTGTAAAGCCCGGCCAACACCAGCACGCTGGTGATCGGGTCTGCGAACGTATTGCCGAGAGTCGTCAGAAAAATTGGCGCGACGAATGCTAGCGCCGTGCCAAGCCAAAGCAGCCGCCGCCTATGCTGCAGGTTTCTGGCCAGCACGTTATCGCCGATGCACCAGATTAACCACAGGTTCAGACTGTGAAACAGGGCGAGAACCGCGGTGATGGCTGCACTATGCCACTCTGCCTTTGTCATCAGATATAAAGGCACGAATGCAAGCGGGTTGAAATATCCTTGCGTGCCCGCGGCAAAGTAATCGAGCGTCAGGCGGTGATTGAGGAGCTGATAGGCTCCATACAAGTGATAGTTGATCAGGTCCGCATTCATATCCAGCCCGGCCCAATAACACCAGGCCCCGATCAAGAGCAGGAACGAAGTCGGAATTGCGAAACGGGATATGTGCAGCTGAGGCATATTGCGGGCAGACGAGAAAGCCGTGGCCGTCAACGGAATTCGCCCGACGCGAGTGTTTGGGTGTCGGGACATCTCGCAACGTGCGTACTCGCAAACCAGTCGCTGACAGGGCCCAGATCATGATCCTGCCAGGAGCCGTGACGGTAAAGCAGAACGCGGTCCCCGGTTATCCGCAGGCCAGTGAGGGTATTCATATACCAGCGCCCCCAGCTCTCGCCCTGTCGCAGGGTCTGTACGCCATGAGGCGAGAGAACGTCGCCGCAGGCCTGTTCCACTCGGTCAAACACTTGGTCGATTGCTTGCAATTCGGCCAGGAGTTGCCGATGAGCCTGGCCGTCTAAGGCTGATACCGAGCAAACGGCCAGTTTTCCACCCTCCGCTTCGGGGCGTTTCGTGTCGAAAGGATTATAGAAGGCCCAGGGCGGTAGTGCCTTATAACGCAACTCTATCAGATCGCAGGGTTCGTCGGTCATCATAAGTCCATAGATGCTGAGAACGCTGGAGTAATATTCTCTTATAGCGTCCGGGTGCCGCTGGTCCGGCAGCAGCGGGCGTAACAACGGTGTCACCACCTTGATTCGACTGGGATGCCGATCCAGAAGCTGACGCAGACGTGCGGTCATGTCGCTGCCAGCCGGCTGCACGTACTGGCCGACTAGATTCACGACCTGCGCATCGGGGTGCAGGAACGGAACGATCAGTGCATGTGTTTGGGGTCCTATCGATAAGTACAGAAAGGGTTGCTCCCGATAACGGACCGGCACATCGATATCCAGCCATCGGGCCTGCCATTCATTTGCGGCCAGCCGCGGATTACCGAGCGCCAGCAGCATTGCCAGCTGCAGCGCAAGCGTGGCACAGGCCAGCCATCGTGCGGCTCTGAGCCCCAACGCCAGATACGCCCATACCACCAGCAAGGGGGCCACCAGCAACCACAAGGGAAGGGCATAACGGCCTATGCCAGCGATATAGGCCCATACCGCGAAACTGAGCACCCACAAGAATGTGAGCCATGAAAGCGCCGGCAATTCGACGCCAGTGGTGGCGCTCTTGCCGCCGGAGAAAAAAATGCGTGTACGGATGGGTGGTGTGAGAAAGGCGATGGCCAGAACGATGCAGAGCAGTAATGGCCGAAGATCTGGCGCAAGATTCTCGGAATACACCCGCGTCGAGTGCACCACCATCCGGACCGGTAAGCTGAACAGCTTCAGCCAATCGTCGTTTACATAGCGCCTGTCCTCCGTCATCGACTGCGTGAAGTCCGGGGACGCGAATAAGTGATTGAACAGCGGGAAAACGGGATTCTCGTACTCTTTCCACAGCTGGTAGCTCCAGTAACCATGGCTCAGCACCAGACCTAAAGCTGCAGCTAGCCCGAAGATGAGCACTCTATTCAGGCGCGCTGTTCTTGCGGCAGCAGGCACGACCAGGCTGCACGCGCACGCGCATACCAGGAAAAAGCCGTTGGTCAGCTTGAGTCCAACGGCGATGCCCATGGCAAGACCGGCGAATGCCAAGAACTGTACCGCTCGTTCCGATTGATGAAGCCGTAAGAGCAGGGCGATGCTCGCCAGTACCAGGACACTCGTCAGCGGGTCTGCGAAGCTGGTGCCGAGCACCGTAAGGTAAAGCGGCGTAACGAACGCGAGCGCGGTAGCAAGAAACTGCAAGGCCGCACGATAGGGGTCGTCTTTCTTGAGCAAGGCTCCGGTCACCAGCCATATCAGCCACAGATTGAGGCCGTGGAGTGTGGCAAGCACCAGCACAATGACACCGCTGTGCCAGCCCCATTGATTCATCAGGTAGAAGGGCAGGTACACCAGGGGGTTGAAGTAGCCTTGGGTACTGGCGGCAAAGTAATCCTGGCCGAGGCGTTGTGACAGCAGTTGAAAGGGGCCGTAGTAATGGTAGTTCAGCAGGTCCCAATTGAAATCGAGTCCGGCGACAAGGCACCACAACCCGATTAAAGAGAGAAACAGGGCAACCAAAGAAATGGCCATTAGAGGACGCATGGTAGCTGGACTGAGGTATCCAAAAAGAAAAGGCACACATGAGTGTGCCTTTTCCGGATACCTGATGAGTATTAGGTTGCGCGGCAGGAACCGGGCAGGAACTTGGACGGCATCGCGTTGGCCGTATTGGGGCCGCAGAGCCAGGTCGCGACCGTGCCGCCGAATGCCGGCGGGTTGCAAGCACCGAATGTCGTGGCGGACGCATCGTCGCAGGGCTCGAGGCGAACCTCCTTGCCATTCACGTCGCTCGCGATGTTTTGTGCTCTTACCACAACCACGCCGGCGTCATCGGTAACGATCGATGCAACATACCGGGACGCGGTCCCGGCCGATTCGCATCCCCAGTTGTTGGAACCGGGACCGGTCGACGCCGACTGGTAGACTTCGGTAATGGTAGTGCGGCAGGCAGAGGCCGCCAGCAGCAACTCCGATACCTTGGCTCGCTTGGTATAGTCCTGGTACGCCGGCAGCGCAATGGCCGCCAGAATGCCGATGATCGCGACCACGATCATCAGCTCGATCAAGGTAAAGCCTTGCTGTCTTTTCACGTTTGAGTCTCCTCTTGAAGGGTCCTGATATCAGGAGCGGTGAGTCCGCCCGACTGTAATTTCAGCAAACCCGGTGCCAAGGCACGGGCTACTGGAATCTTATGCCGAATCAAGGTTTTCGCAAGGGGTAACCTGGTCAGAGCGCCTCTTCGCTGACCTAACGGGTCACAGTATGACCCGTTGCGTCAGTTTACACGCCGGTACCCCGGCTCCGCCGTCAGTCGATGCCCAGTTTCTTCAGTCGATACCGCAACGCACGAAAGCTGATTCCCAGCAGCCGCGCCGCCTGGGTCTTGTTGTAGCGGGTTTTTTCCAGCGCCTGCAGGATGGCGTTGCGCTCGATTTCCTCGATCTGGCTGTCGAGTACCGTGGCGCTGGTGGTGGCAGCGGGGGTGGTTGCGGCGCTGTGCAGCTGCAGGTCCGGCACTTGTATCAGGCCGTGCTCGCACAGCGTGGTGGCGCGCTCGAGGATGTTCTCCAGCTCGCGCACGTTGCCGGGGAAACGGTAGCCGCGCAGCGCCGCCAGGGCCTCGGCCGAAAGCCGGGGCGGCTGATCGAGCCCGTTCTGGCGCGCGATGCGCGCCAGGATGTGCGCGCTGATCTCCGGGATATCGTCGGGCCGTTCGCGCAGCGCCGGCACCCGCACCTCGATCACGTTCAACCGGTAATAAAGGTCCTGCCGGAACTGCCCGCCGTGCACCAGCGCGCCGAGGTCCTTGTGCGTGGCGCTGATGATGCGCACGTCCACGGCGATTTCCTGTTCGCTGCCGACCGGGCGCACGGCGCGCTCCTGGATCGCGCGCAGCAGCTTGACCTGCATGTGCAGCGGCAGGTCGGCGACCTCGTCCAGGAACAGCGTGCCGCCGTGCGCGGCCTGGAACAGGCCGGCCTTGTCGCGGCTGGCCCCGGTGAAGCTGCCCTTGATGTGGCCGAAGAACTCGCTCTCCATCAGCTCGGAGGGGATGGCGCCGCAGTTGACCGGCACGAAGGGCATCGCCGCGCGCGGCCCCTGTGCATGGATCAGGCGCGCTACCAGTTCCTTGCCGGTGCCGGACTCGCCGCTGACGTGCACCGGCGCCTGGCTGCGCGCCAGCTTGGCGATGGTCTGGCGCAGGCTTTCGATGGCCGGGGCGCGGCCCAGCAGCTGGTAGCGCGCGTCGCCTGCGGCCTCCGTGGCCCGCTCGCGGTTGAGTTTGAGCGCCGCGTCCACCAGCGTGCGCAGCATCTTGAGGTCGAGCGGCTTGGAGACGAAATCGAAGGCGCCGGCCTTCAGGCTGCTCACCGCCGCCTGGGTGTTGCC
Organism: Nevskiales bacterium; assembly: GCA_035574475.1. Lineage (NCBI taxonomy): Bacteria > Pseudomonadati > Pseudomonadota > Gammaproteobacteria > Nevskiales > Nevskiales bacterium. The sequence goes on from DATLYR010000212.1 coordinate 5,255, forward strand.
GTAGGCGGTGATGACCGCGACCGGCAGCAGCGGGTACTGCGCCTGGATGTGGCGCACCACCTCGAGCCCGTCGCCGTCGGGCAGGCGCATGTCGGTCAGGCACAGGTCGTAGCGGCCGTTCTCGCCGAGCAGGCGCTTGGCGTCGGCCACGCTGGCGGCTGCGCTGGTCCGGACATTCATCCGGCCGAGGGTGATCTCCAGCAGCTCACGGATGTCCGCTTCGTCATCGACGATCAAGGCATGGGGCTGGCGGTTCATCGGCGATGATTCTAGGGAAGCCCTGATTATTCGTCACCCCGGCGAACGCCGGGGTCCAGGGCCTTTAAAGTCACTGGATTCCGGCCTGCGCCGGAATGACGGCAGATTGATCAGAGCCCCTTAAGCCTGCTCCGCGACCCGCGGCGGCTTGAGGGCGTCGGTTTCCAGCCATTCAATCGGGTTGGCGAAGACGATGCGAAAACAGGCCCCCAGCGTGCTGCCATGGATGAGGCTCAGCTTGGCATGGTTGCATTCGCACAGCTCGCGCGCGATGTACAGCCCGAGTCCGGCCAGACATCGGCGCTGAGCTGGATCATCAGCTTGTCCGGTGGCAGGCCCGAGTGAGCGACGGAATTGTCCCAGAGGTTGTGCAGCACCTGGGCCAGCTGCCCGGGGTCGGCGCGGATTTCCACCGCCGGCGAGACGCTCTCGCAGTCGATGCGCGGCGCCGCGGTGAGCAGCGCCTCGCGGTACTCGCGCGCGAGCTGCTCGAGCCATGGGCGCAGGCACAGGGTCTGCGGGACGGTCTGGTCGCGCCGCGAAAGGCCCAGCATCTCCTCGACGATGGTATTGATGCGTGCGGTGTGGCGGTGAATGATGTCGAGCAGCCGTCGCTCCTGGGCCAGCGCAGGGGCGTTTTCGGACAGCAGCTGGCTGGCATGGCTGATGGCGGCGAGCGGGTTGCGGATTTCGTGCGCGATGCTGGCGGTCAGCCGCCCCAGCGCGGCCAGCTTCATCTGCTGCGCCTGCTCGCTGGCGCGACCGGCATCCTCGATGAACACCAGGGTTGGCGAGGACGGCGCCGGTGCCAGGCGGCTGAAGTGCGCCAGCAGGATCCGGTCGGCCATTTCCGTGGTGACTGGCTCGCTGTCGCTCAGCGGCCGCCGACGCCAGTTCTCGAGGCTGGCGAACAGCGCCGGCACTTCGCTCGACAGCAGTCGGCCACTGGCGCCAGGCCGGATGTTCAGCAGCTGGCACGCGGCCTGGTTGAGCAGGCGGATCCGGCCCTCCTCGTCCAGTAGCAGCACGCCCACCTGCAGGTGGGCGATGATGCGCTCGTTGATCTGCGCCAGGTTGTCCAGCGCCAGCTTGCGCCGCGCGGCCAGCGCCTCGCCGGCGCTGGCGCGCGCGGCCAACGCATTGGCAAGCCAGGCCGCCAGCAGGTAGAGCAGGCCGAGCATGCCGGCCTGCACGAAATCGGAAGTCTCGGTATCAAGATGCAGGGAACGCCAGACTTCCTCGCTGAGTAAGGCCAGCGTGGCCAGAGCACCGATCAGGATGCCCTGCCGGCGTGGCAGCAGCATGCTGGTGGCGGCGATGGGTGCGAGCAGCATCATGCCCAGTCCGGTGCGGACGCCGCCGGCGGCGTAAATCAGCGCCGTGATCGCCATGACGTCGATGAAAGCCTGCGCGTACAGCTGCAAGGTGAGCCGCGGCCAGCGCAGCAGCACGGTGGTCGTGGTCGGCAGACACAGCAGCAGGTACCCGAGGATGACGATCTCGAACAATTCGGGCTGCATGCGCTCGCTGAAAAACTCCCGCGCGCGCTCGCTGTAGTAAGTGACGACCAGGAAGATCACGATCACCCAGCGATAGGCCGCCAGCAACAGCAGCGAGCGCCAGCTCTCGGCGCGGGCGGCTGGCTTCGAGCTGGCGGTGTCCATGGTCGTCCCGAGGGGGCGATCAGGAACCGGCGCTGTCGGCGTGCTCGCGGCAGCAGTAGAAGCGGCCGTTACGTTCGATCGCGCTGGCGCGCGGCAGGTGCAGGCCGCAGCTCACGCAACTGACCATGGGCGCATACTCCACCGGCGGGGGCGGCGCGGTGTTGCGCGCCAGCCAGCGGCGCAGCAGCAGGAAGACGATGACGCCGATGGCGATCAGCAGCAGGATGCGGGTCATGGATCCAGGCCTTTGGCAAGTCCCTTTCGTACTAGTCTAGTTCAACTTTACGGGCTCCGGCCTTCTGCGCGAGAATCACGGACCCCGAAATCAAGAATCCCGGACAGGATCGGCGCATGAATCTCCACGAATGGCAGGCGAAGGAAATCTTCGCGCGTTACGGCATCCCGGTGCCCCAGGGCATGCTCGCCAGCAGCCCGGACGACGCCGCGCGGGCCGCAGCAGCGCTCGGCGGCAGCCGCTGGGTGGTCAAGGCGCAGGTGCATGCCGGCGGCCGTGGCAAGGCCGGCGGCGTGAAGCTGGTGGACAGCACTGCGGCGGTGGCCGAGGCCGCCAAGGGCATGCTGGGCGGGCGCCTGAAGACCAAGCAGACCGGTGCGCAGGGTCTGCCGATCAACAGCGTATGGATCGAGCAGCCGTCCGCGATCGCGCGCGAGCTTTACCTGAGCGTGCTGGTGGACCGCTCGCGCGAGCGCGTGCTGTTCATGGCCTCGGCCGCGGGCGGCATGGATATCGAGGAGGTCGCCGAGAAGCACCCCGAGCAGATCATGACGCTGACCGTGCACCCGGCCGCCGGGCTGCAGGGCTACCAGGCGCGCCAGCTGGGCTTCTTCCTCGGCCTGAACAAGGACCAGATCCCGCAGCTGCAGAAGATCCTCGAGGGCCTGTACCGCATCTTCAACGAGCTCGACGCCAGCCTGGTGGAGATCAACCCGCTGATCGTGACCCAGGACGGCCGGCTGATGGCGCTGGACGCCAAGCTCAACTTCGACGACAACGCCCTGTACCGGCACAAGGACATCGCCGCGCAGCGCGACCCCACGCAGGAAGAGGAAACCGAGCGCGAGGCCGCCAAGTACGACCTCAACTACGTCACCCTGGAGGGCGACATCGGCTGCATGGTCAACGGCGCGGGCCTGGCCATGGCGACCATGGACATCATCAAGCTGCACGGCGGCAAACCGGCCAACTTCCTCGACGTCGGCGGCGGGGCCACCACCGAGCGCGTGACGGCGGCCTTCAAGCTGATCCTGTCCGGCGCACACGTCAAGGCCATCCTGGTCAACATCTTCGGTGGCATCGTGCGCTGCGACCTGATCGCCGAGGGCATCATCGCCGCGGTCAAGGAAGTCGGGGTCAAGATTCCGGTGGTGGCAAGACTGGAAGGCACCAACGTGGAAAAGGGCCGTGAGCTGCTGGCCAACAGCGGCTTCGCCATCATTCCCGCCACCGATCTGACCGACGCGGCCAAGAAGGTCGTGGCGGCGGCGAGGGCCAGTTAGGGTGCGCCATGCGCACCGGTTCGCTCATGGTGCGCGATGCGCACCCTAAAATCATCCGAGGCTTTGAATGTCCATTCTGATTAACAAGGACACCCGGGTCATCTGCCAGGGCTTCACCGGCAAGCAGGGAACCTTCCACTCCGAACAGGCGATTGCCTACGGCACCCAGATGGTCGGCGGTGTAACGCCGGGTCGCGCCGGCGAGAAGCATCTCGGCCTGCCGGTATTCAACACCTGCCACGATGCGGTGCGCGAGACCGGCGCCGAGGCCAGCATGATCTACGTGCCGGCGCCGTTCGCGGCCGATGCCATCCTGGAGGCCGCCGATGCCGGCATCAAGGTGATCGTCTGCATCACCGAGGGGATACCTGTGATGGACATGCTGCGCGTCAAGGCGGCGCTGGCAGAGAAAAAAGACACCGTGCTGATCGGTCCGAACTGCCCCGGGGTCATCACGCCCGGGGAATGCAAGATCGGCATCATGCCGGGCCATATCCACAAGAAGGGCCGGGTCGGCATCGTCTCGCGGTCCGGCACGCTGACTTACGAGGCCGTGTTCCAGACCACCAACATCGGTCTCGGCCAGAGCACTTGCGTCGGCATCGGCGGCGACCCGATCCACGGGCTCGGCTTCGTGGACGTGATCAAACGCTTCCAGGACGACCCGCAGACCGAGGGCATCATCATGGTCGGCGAGATCGGCGGCTCCAAGGAAGAAGAAGCGGCCGAGTACATCAAGCAGCACGTCAACAAGCCGGTGGTGGCCTACATCGCCGGTGTGACCGCGCCACCGGGCAAGCGCATGGGCCATGCCGGCGCGATTGTGGCCGGCGGCAAGGGCACGGCCGATGCCAAGTTCGCGGCGCTGGAGGCGGCCGGCGTGAAGACCGTGCGCTCCCCGGCGGATCTCGGCACGGCCATCAAGGCCGCGCTGGGGTAAGATAAAAGTCCGCGAATGAACGCGAATAAACACGAATAAAACCAAGAAGTTTTCTCTTCCAAGAAAAACATTCTCTTAATTCGCGTTCATTGGCGTTCATTCGCGGACTCCCCGTTCTTCAACATGACCACCCGTCTCCGCATCGCCATGGCCCAGATCAACCTCTGGGTGGGCGATGTCGCGGGCAACGTGGACAAGATCATCGACTACACCCAGCGTGCCCGCGAGCGGCATGCCGACGTGGTCGTGTTCCCCGAGCTGGCGCTGCTCGGTTATCCGCCCGACGACCTCTTGCTGCGCTCCGGCCTGCCGGCCTACATCCAGCAGGGGCTGGAACGCGTGCGCGCGGCCTCGGTCGGCATCCACGTGGTGGTCGGGTATCCGGAATATACCGACAAGGGGATGTTCAACGCCGCCGCCATATTCCACGACGGCCGGCGCGTGGCCAACTACCGCAAGCAGCGCCGGCCGAACTACGGCGTGTTCGACGAGAAGCGCCATTTCCTGCGTGGCTGGGAGCCCTGCCTGCTGGAGATCAAGGGCGTGCCGCTGGCGGTCACCCTCTGTGAGGACGTGTGGGGCCCACGCCCGGCACAACAGGCCCAGGCCGCGGGCGCCCGGCTGCTGCTCAACCTCAACGCCTCGCCGTTCCAGATCGGCAAGGCGGCCCAACGGGTGGAGGTGCTGCGTCAGCGGGTGGCCGAGACCGGCCTGTCCATCGTCTACGTCAACATGGTCGGCGGCCAGGACGAGATCCTGTTCGACGGCGACTCGATCGTTTACGACAGCGAACGGGGCATCGTTTTCCGCGCGGCGGATTTCGAGGAAGGCCTGTTCCTGGTGGAGGCCGATACCGAGGGTCGGTGTTACCCCACCGAGGCGTCGGCGCCCGATCTGAGCGAGGAGGGACTGGTCTATCGCGGGCTGGTGCAGGCGATCCGCGATTACGTGGACCGCAACGGCTTCCAGGGCGCACTGGTCGGACTGTCCGGCGGCATCGACTCGGCCTTGACGCTGGCCCTGGCGGCCGATGCGCTGGGGCCCGACCGTGTGTGGGCCGTGTCCATGCCCTCGCGCTACACCGCCGAGATGAGCGTGGAGGACGCGCTCGAGCAGGCCAATGCCTTCGGCGTGCGCTGCGACGTGATCGGCATCGAGGCGGCCTTCGAGGCCTTCCTGCACAGCCTGGCCCCGCACTTCGGCGAGCGCACCGCCGATCTCACCGAAGAGAACATCCAGGCGCGCTGCCGCGCGACCCTGCTGATGGCGCTGTCGAACAAGTTCGGATATCTGGTGCTGCCGACCGGCAACAAGAGCGAGATGGCGGTCGGCTACGCCACGCTGTACGGCGACATGGCCGGCGGTTTCGCGCCGCTCAAGGACGTGTACAAGACGCTGGTGTACCGCCTGGTACGCTGGCGCAACACGCAGTCGCACAACGGCCCGGTGATCCCGGTACGCGTGCTCGAGCGCCCGCCCTCGGCCGAGCTGCGTCCGGACCAGACCGACCAGGACAGCCTGCCGCCCTACGACCTGCTGGATCGCATCATCGAGGCCTATGTCGAGCACAACCGCTCGATCCCGGAGATCTGCGCGCTGGGCTTCGAGGAGGCGACGGTGCGCAAAGTGGCGAGCCTGATCCGCCGCAGCGAATACAAGCGCCGCCAGGCGGCGCCGGGGCCGAAGATCACCGCGCGCGCCTTCGGCCGCGACCGGCGCTATCCGATCACGGCGGTCTATGGGGATTTTTGAGGATCGGCTCGGAAGATTAAAGAACGCGACAGGATAAACAAGATTCTCAGGATGAACAGGCCGGAGCGATTTCCTGTTTAAAGCCGTAAATCAATCCTGTTGATCCTGTCTGTGCTGTCCATTCTTCGATCTATTCCAGCAGCTTCGCGATCGGGTCCTCGACCCAACCGAGGTACGGCAGTCCCTTGCTGCCGCGCCCGCGGACATAGTCAGGGTAGTTCGCCTGCAGCACGCGCTGCGCTTGGTCCGCCTGTTCCTGCAAGCCCAGCTGCGCATAGCTCTGCTGCAGGATGTCGAGCGCCGCCGGTACGCTGTCGGTGCCTTGGTAGTGGTCGATGATGTATTGCGCCCGGCGGCTGGCGGCGATCGGCGCGCCGCGCCGCACGTAGAATTCGGCCACGTGCAGCTCGTAGCGAGCCAGGCCGTTGCGCAGCCACACCATGCGCCGGCGCGCGTCCTGGGCGTAGCGGCTGTCCGGGAAACGCTTGATCAGCAGCGAGAAATCCTCGAAGGCCGAGCGCGCGAACATCGGATCGCGGCGCGTGCCGTCGATGCGCAGGAGCTTGTCGAACTCGTCCACGCTGCGGCTGAAGTTCACCAGTCCCTTGAGGTACTGCACATAGTCCACGCGCGCGTGCTGCGGGTATTGCTTGAGGAACCGGTTGGCGGCGGACAGCGCCAGCTCCGACTGCTGCAGCCGGTAATGGGCATAGATGCTGTCCAGCTGCGCCTGCGTGGCGTAGGGCGTGAAGGGGAAGCGCGCTTCGACGTCGTCGTACAGCTCCAGCGCGCCGGCGGCGTCGCCCGAATCCAGCGCCTCGCGCGCGCTGGCGTAGAGCTCCTCGGCGGTGAGTTGCTCGATGATGCGGTTCTGGCGGCGCGCCTGGCGCTCGTCGTTGGCCAGCGGGTTGCTGCGCACGCGCCGGTCGCCGACCTTTTCGTCGCGCGCGCAGGCGCTGGTCAGCCCGCACAGCAGGCTGGCGACGACGAGCAGGAGCAGGGTGGAACGCATGATATTCTGGGGCCGGGAATGCAGACGCTCAGTATAACTGAGTCGCGTGCTTCGCACAGACGGGAATTCATTCAGTGGGGTGCGTGTACGAGCCTGTCCCCCCTCAAGAAAGACACCCAATGGCCCCCGGCCCGACGTCCCAAATCCGCGACCTGACCGTGCCGCCCGAGCTGGCCGGGCAGCGGCTGGACCGCGTGCTGGCCGAACTGCTGCCGGATTATTCGCGCAGCCGCCTGCAGCACTGGATCGAGGACGGGCGGGTGACGCTGGAGGAACGGCTCAGCCGGCCGCGCGAAAAAGTGGCCGCCGGCCAGCGCATCCAGGTGCGGGTCGAGGCGCAGCCTGCCGTGACCCTGACGGCGCAGGATATGCCGCTGGACATCGTGTACGAGGACGACGCCCTGCTGGTGATCGACAAACCCCCGGGCCTGGTGGTGCATCCCGGCGCCGGCAACCCGGACGGCACCCTGCTCAACGCGCTGCTGCACCATGCGCCCGAACTGGTCCAGGTGCCGCGTGCCGGCATCGTGCACCGCATCGACAAGGACACGAGCGGCCTGCTGGTGGTGGCGCGCACGCTCGCGGCACATGCGGCGCTGGTGCGCGCGCTGGCCGCACGCGCGATCACGCGCGAGTATGAAGCCGTGGTCTGCGGCGTGCTGACCGCCGGCGGCACGGTGGACCAGCCGATCGGGCGCGACGAGCGCGACCGCACGCGCATGCGGGTCAAGACCGCGGCGCGCGCCGCGGTCACGCATTACCGCGTGCTGGAACGCTTCCGTGCGCACACGCATCTGCGTCTGACGCTCGAGACCGGCCGTACGCACCAGATTCGCGTGCACATGCAGTATCTGCGCCATCCGCTGGTCGGCGATCCCGTGTACGGCCGACGCCTCGGCATGCCCGCCGGCGCTGGCGAGAGTTTGCGCGCGGTCCTGGCCGGCTTCCGGCGCCAGGCCTTGCATGCGCGCCGGCTGGGGCTCGTGCATCCGCTCAGCGGCACGCCCATGGAATGGCAGGCGCC
>DATLYR010000213.1 GCA_035574475.1 Nevskiales bacterium
GGCGGGTTGGATTCCTCCGGGATCAGGAACAACCGCCATTGCCGGAAACGCCGGCCGAGACCTACGCGGCTGGACCAGACCGACAACGGGATGGACAGCACCAGGCTGCCGACGATCGGCAGCAGCCACCACAGGAAGCCGGGGTTGAGCCAGTACACGCCGCCGGCCCAGGCGATGCCCAGCAGCGTGTCGCCGAGGTGGCGGCGGATGGCCTCACGCCAGGGCGTTTCGGCATCCTCGCGCGGCGGCGATGTCCAGCGCACCGCACGCCCGAGCAGGGCCATGACCACGTAACGGGTGTGGAACAGCATGCGGATCGGCGCCAGCAGCGCGGAGAACAACCCCTCCAGCAGCAGGCTGGCGAGCAGTCGACCGGCCCCCCCATAGAAGCGCGCCTGCCAGGCCAGGAGCAGACGCAGCACGGCCAGCAGCTTCGGCAGCAGCAGCAGCGCGGCGGTGGCGCCGAACAAGGACACCGCCCATTCCGGCCGCCAGCGCGGCCAGATCGGGAACAGCTGATAGGGTTCGGTGAAATAGGCCGGCGGTACAAGGGTGTGGATCGCCAGCAGGGCGGTGGACAGTACCAGGAACAGGAACCACAGCGGCGCCGACAGATAGGCCATCACGCCGGTCATGAACACGGCGCGGTGCGCGGGGTGCAGGCCCTGGGCCAGGAACAGGCGGAAATTCTGCAGATTGCCCTGGCACCAGCGCTGGTCGCGCCGCAGCTCGTCCAGCAGCGTGGGCGGCATCTCCTCGTAGCTGCCCGGCAGGTCGTAGGCCATCCACACACCCCAGCCGGCACGGCGCATCAGCGCCGCCTCGACGAAATCATGGCTCATGATCTCGCCCGCCAGTGCGCCGCGGCCCGGCAGTTTGCCGAGCGCGCAGTGCGCCATGAACGGCGCCACCCGGATGATGGCGTTATGACCCCAGTAGTGCGACTCGCCCAGCTGCCAGAAATGCAGGCCGGCGGTGAACAGCGGGCCGTACACGCGGTTGGCGAACTGCTGGATGCGCGCGTACAGCGTCTCGCGCCCGGCTGCCTGCGGTGCGGTCTGGATGATGCCGGTGGTCGGGTTGGCCTCCATCAGCTGCGCCAGCTTCACCAGGCAGTCGCCGCTCATCACGCTGTCGGCGTCGAGGATGACCATGTAACGGTAGGCTGAGCCCCAGCGCCGGCACCAATCGGCGATGTTGCCGCTCTTGCGCTTGAGGCGCAGCTGCCGGCGGCGGTAGAACACCCGGCCGAAGCCGTGCACGTCTTCGCACAGCTTGAGCCAGGCCTCGAGCTCGGCCACGCGCGTGTCGGGATCGGAGCTGTCGCTGAGCACGTAGAAATCGAAGTGCGCCAGCTGACCGGTGCGTGCCAGCGAGGTGTAGGTCGCGCGCAGGCCGGCAAATACGCGCGCCACGTCCTCGTTGCAGATCGGCATGAGGATGGCGGTGCGCACGTCGGCCGCCAGCGGCTGCAGGCGGCTGCGCGAGATGGCATAGCGGTCCCAGCCCGTGACCAGCACCAGAAAGCCCGACAACGCGGTCCAGAAACCGGCCGAGATCCAGGCGAACAGCACGACGTAGACGCTCAGCAGAATGAGTTCCAGCCAGTGCCGGCCCTGATAGGGCAGTACCGCGGTCATATAGCCGGTGGCCACCGCGGTCTGCCCGAAGATCAGGGCCAGCAGGATCAGGCGGCGCACGAGCGCCTGTGCCTGCCAGGGATGGTGGCGCGGCGGCGGTGCCGGGCCGGCCTCGGGCGGCTGCATGAGTCGGCGGCGCCCGAACAGCCGTGTCTTGAGCGCACGCACCAGCCGCCGCAGCGGGTGACGGTCGAGCGGTTGCGGGCGCATGCGGCTGCGGGTCATGGGCGGTGTCAGCTGCAGGCGTATCCGGCCATGGCGGTCATGCTGCAGGGGCACGCCCGGGTGGCGCAGCCGCAGACGCGCGGCGATGGAGGTCTGCGACGGGCTTGTCGCGGGGGCATCGGCACCGTCGGCCAGTGCCTGGTGCAGTCGGGTATAGGCGCCGGTCTGGCCGCCAGCCTGCACGTGTTCCAGCAACCGGCGGCGACACGCTGCGTCCAGCGGCAGACGCGCGGCGTAGGCCGCCAGGCGGTCGGCAGGAACCTCGGCTGCGGTCACGGCTCAACCATCAGGGCAGCACATAGCTCCAGGTCTCGGAGGCGATCTTGCCGTCCACACGCAGCGTGACCCGCATCTCGACCGGCTGTTCGTCCTTGCGCTTGAGCCGGAACGATACCCGCCAGCCGCCATCGGCCTGGTTGCGGAAGGACTGCTTCTCCAGGATCTCGGCGTTGTCGCCGGCCCAGATCGCCGCCTCCGGCTTGACGTCCCGGCCGCGCCTGCGCAGTGCGCTGTCGTCGAAGTCGATCACGAAGCGCAGACTGTCATCTACCTCCTTGCGATAACCGTGGCCGCGCCGTGTCTGGCTGACCCAGGCCAGAGGCGGCTGCGTCAGCTGCTTCAGCTGCCAGGACAGCCGGTACTGCAGCTCGAACGGCTGGCCCGGCGGCGGCAGCTCGGCCGGTACCCAGTAGGCGACGATGTTGTCGTTGGTCTCGTCGGGCGTCGGGATCTGCACCAGCTCCACCCGGCCCTTGCCCCAATTGCCCTTGGGCGTGACCCAGGCGCTGGGGCGGCGTTCGTAACGCGCCTCGAGATCCTGGTAGTGGCCAAAGTCGCGGTCGCGCTGCATCAGGCCGAAGCCGCGCGGATTCTCGGAGGTGAAAGAGGTCACCAGAAGCCGCTCCGGGTTGACCAGCGGTCGCCAGACCCACTCGCCATTGCCGGTGTGCAGCTGCAGCCCGTCGGAGTCGTGTACCTCGGGACGGTAGTCCTCGACCTTGGCGGGCTGGTTCTCGCCGAAGTAGAACATGCTGGTCAGCGGCGCGATGCCGAGTTTCTCGACCGGTTCGCGCAGGAACAGCCGCGCACGCACGTCCATCTGCGTTTCGGTGCCGGGCCGCAGCACGAAGCGATAGGCGCCCGTCAACCGCCGGGACTCGAGCAGTGCGAAGATCTCGATCTCGCGCGAATCCGGTTGTGGCCACATCAGCCAGAACTCCGTGAAGGCCGGAAATTCCTCCCCCGACATGGCGGCGGTGTCCACCGCCAGGCCACGCGCCGACAGGCCGTAGAGCTGGTTCTTGCCCAGCGCGCGGAAATAACTGGCGCCGAGGAAGACTGCAATCTCGTCCTTGTAGCTCGGGCTGTTGATCGGATAGTGCACGCGGAAGCCGGCGAAACCGAGGTCTTCGAAGCCGCCGGTGTCGAAGCGATTGGCGCCGTAATCGAAATCCTCGGCGCGGAAACGCAGTTTCTGCACGCCCTCGGCGGTGACCACGTGGATGCGTACCGGTTGGGTAAAAAAGAAACCGGGGTGGAAGAATTGGACTTCGAACGGTGTGCCGTTGCGGCGCCACAAGGCGCGCTCGGGGCGGAAGCGGATGTCGCGGTATTGGTCGTAGTTCAGCTCGCGCAGCACCTTGGGCAGTTCGTTCTTCGGCTCGCGCCAGGGTTCCGCCGCCAACGTCTGCGCACGTCGCGCCACGTCGTTGAAGCCGAAGGCCCAGGCGGGGGCGGGCAGGGCGGTGGCGAGCAACAGGCCGCCGAGGAGCAGACACCGCATTCGGTGTGAGGCAATGACGCGCATGGAACAGACAGCCGGGTTGTGACCGCGGCTATTGTATACGGCTCATCGAGCTCTGCGCGCTGGACCCGCGCCTCGCGCGCAGTCCGAATTTCTTGCGTGTTGGGGGTAGCCCCGCGCATGCGGGGCTATGCCTGCCCGGAGGGCATGACTAATGTCCGGGGATACCTTCGGCGCCGGGGCGGAAGCGATAGACCTGGTAGGGGGCGTGCCGGCGCACGCTGGCGGGCGGCAGGCCGATGACCTGGTGCAGGCTGCTGCAGGTGACGTACAGCCAGCCGCCGGGGCCGAAGGAAAAGCCGTCCGGCCAGCGCAGCATCGGATCCTTGACCAGGGTGCGCAGCCGGCGCTGCGGGTCCAGGCGCAGGATCGCGGAGTGCTCCGGATCACTGATGTAGATATTGTCCTGCGTGTCCATGGTGATGCCGTCGCTCATGGTCTTGAGCGCGAAATTCTCCACGCGCAGGCCGAGGGCCTCCGGCGCCAGGCTTTCGTCGAGCAGGTCGGCGGTGCGGATGCGGTACAGGTGGTTGTTGCTGACCGGCGCGAAGTACAGCCACTCGCCGCGCGTGTCGAGCGCGATCGAATCCACGCCCGGGCGGATCGCGACCAGGCCGAAGGCCTCCATGCGCCGGCCCTGCACGACGGGTACATACTTCTCGGCGATCACGGACGGGTGCCCCTCCAGCAGCCGGCGTGCAGTTTGCCGTTCCACGTCATAGACGATCAGCGCCGGCGTCAGCGCAAAGAAGCTGGCGTCGGCGATATAAATGAAGCGCCCGTCGGGCGACACCTGGAAATCATTCAGGTGCGAACCCAGCCCGGCGATGGTTTTCGGGAACACGTATTCATGCACCGCCTGACCGCTGGCCAGGTCGAAGGCCAGCAGGCGGCCGGGCTCGGCGCCGTGGTGGCCGTTGTCCAGCGTCCACAGGCGGTTGAAGCGGTCGATGCGCAAGCTGAGCACGCTGCGGAAATAGCGCGGGTTGCCGCTGCCGGTCTGGAAGGACAGATCCGGGTAGGGCTGCGGCCGGCGGTTGACCAACTCCGCGACCTTGATCTCGGGCCGCGCCTCGGGGTGCAGGGTGATGAACACCCGGCCGTCGGCCGACACCGCGATATTGCCGGGCGGCGTGTCGAGGTCGGCGACTTTCTCCAGTACGCTGGCCGGCAGCGCCGGCTGCTCGCTGCGGTCCGGGAAGGCCTGGCCGCCGCCGTAGCGCAGCTTCAGCGTCACGGCCAGCCCGGCGCCGGCCAGCAGGACCAGCACCAGAAACCCGGCGAGCAGCCGCTTGAAGAAACGCATCATGAACCCATCTCATAATCCCGCGCGGCCGCGACCGTGGTGCTTTTGGCCCAGGGCGCGGCGCGACGAGCGTGGTGTACTAACTGTACACGAGCGAGTCGCAACAAAGCCCTGGGCCAAAAGCGCCCGGTCCCGAAGGGTTACGGCCGAAATGCGCGGCTGCTGTGTTGCGCGGCTTGCCCAGACCCTTCCAGTATGGGCTGCGCCGCGCGCCTTGCATCCGCGCATTTCGACCCGTAACGCGGCTCACGGGGGATGATGAGATGGGTTCATGGCAGGGACTCCGGCGCGATCTCGGCGGCGGCCTCCTCCGGCACCGGCAGGGCCTGCTCGAACAGCGGGCGGAAGCGGTTGACGATCAGGCAGAACAGCTCGGCGGTGCGCTCGGTGTCATAGCGCGCCGAGTGCGCGGCCTCGTCGTCCCAGGGCAGGCCGAAGGCCTCGACCGCGCGCCGCAGCACGGTCTGGCCGCAGGCCACGCCGGCCAGGGTCACGGTGTCGAAGGTGCTGAAGGGGTGGAACGGGTTGCGCTTGAGGCCGGCGCGCTCGGCGGCGGCGTACAGGAAGCTGTGGTCGAAGCTGGCGTTGTGCCCGACCAGCACGGCGCGCGTGCAGCCGTATTCCTGCATCGCCTCGCGCACCGCCTTGAAGATGCGGCCGAGCGCGTCCTTTTCCTCCAGCGCGGGCCGCAGCGGGTGCCAGGGGTCGATGCCGTTGACCTTGAGCGCCGCCTCTTCGATCTTCGCGCCGGCGAAAGGCTTGACGTGGAAGCTGTAGGTGTCGCGGGGATGCAGGTTGCCCTCGCCATCCATGCCGAGGATCACGGCGGCGATCTCCAGCAGGGCGTCGGTCCTGGGGTTGAAGCCGCCGGTCTCCACGTCCACCACCACCGGCAGGAAGCCGCGGAAGCGGCGCGCCATGGGCGTGTGTTTTTCACCCACCCCCTTGACGGGGGAGAACTCCGTTTTTGCTCCCTCCCCCTTGACGGGGGAGGGTGGGGGTGAAACGGGCGCGCTCATCACCCCCTCCCTAACCCTCCCCCATCGAGGGGGAGGGAACCTGCCGCCATTTCAGTGTTTCACCCGCGCACATCGGCACCAGCTCCTGCCCGCCGGCAAACGGATAGCTGGCCGGTACGGTCCAGCTTTCGCGCCGCAGGGTGACGGTGCCGGTGTTGCGCGGCAGTCCGTAGAAATCCGCGCCATGAAAGCTGGCGAAGGCCTCGAGTCGCTCCAGCGCGCCGGCCTGCTCGAACACGGTGGCGTACAGCTCCAGCGCGGCATGCGCCGTGTACATGCCGGCACAGCCACAGGCCGCTTCCTTGGTGTGGCGCGCATGCGGGGCGCTGTCGGTGCCGAGGAAGAACTTGGGGTTGCCGCTGGTGGCGGCCTCCAGCACCGCCAGCCGGTGCGGTTCCTTCTTGAGCACCGGCAGGCAGTAGTGGTGCGGGCGGAGGCCGCCGTCGAACAGCGCGTTGCGGTTGTACCACAGGTGCTGCGGCGTGATGGTGGCGGCGACATTGGCGTGCGCGCCCTTCACGAACTGCACCGCCTCGGCGGTGGTGATGTGCTCGAACACGATCTTCAGCGTGGGGAAGGTCCAGGTGATCGGCAGCAGGACCGTCTCGATGAAGCGCGCCTCGCGCTCGAACACGTCCACCGCGGCGTCGGTGACCTCTCCATGTACCAGCAGCGGCAGGCCGCGCTCGGCCATGCGCTCCAGCGTCGGGTAGCAGTGCTCGATGTGGCTGACGCCGGCGTCCGAGTGCGTGGTGGCGCCGGCCGGATACAGCTTGACGCCGTGGATCAGGCCGCTGTCGCAGGCGTGGTCGATCTCCTGCGGCGTGGTGACATGGGTGAGATAGAGCGTCATCAGCGGCTGGAAATCGCTGCCGTCGGGGCGCGCTGCCAGGATGCGCTGGCGGTATTCGCGCGCCATCGCCGTGTTGGTGATCGGCGGCTTGAGGTTGGGCATCACGATCGCGCGCGCGAACTGGCGCGTCGTGTGCGGCAGCACGCTGGCGAGCGCGGCACCGTCGCGCAGGTGCAGGTGCCAGTCGTCCGGGCGGGTGAGCGTGAGGCTGTCCATGGACGGAAAAGTATCGCACAGCCGCTTGGTGCTAGGATGCAGTGATGCGACGGACTTCCGCTGAACGACTGGTCGGGAATGCGCTGCTGGCCGCCGGCTGCGCCGTCGCTGCCGCGGCACTGGCGGCGGCGGAGGAGGAGCAGGTCCCGCCGGCCGGTACGATCCAGGCCGACGCCGCGGAGCTGCACTGGATGCCGGCGCCGCCGTCGATGCCGCCCGGCACGCGCATCGCCGTGCTCGAGGGCGATCCGGCCTCGGATGGACTGTTCAGCCTGCGCCTGCGCGTGCCGGCCGGCGCGAAGCTGCCGCCGCACTGGCACCCGCGCGACGAGCGCGTCACCGTGCTGTCGGGGCGCGTCGGCGTGGGCTTCGGCGACCGCTTCGACCAGAGCCGCTTGCGCTACTTCGGCGCCGGCGGCTATTACGTCAACCCAGCCCAGAGCCGTCATTTCGTGTATTTCCCCGAGGCCTCGGAAGTGCAGATCACGGGGATCGGGCCCTGGCACGTGCATCCGCTGCGGCAGAAGCCCTGACGCGGCTGCGCCGCTGCGGCGGCCCGCGTATAATTCCGCGCCTTTCCCCACAGCAGGCGGGCGTTCGTCCATGGCGCAGAAGATCAGCAAGGTCGTGCTGGCCTATTCCGGCGGCCTCGACACCTCGGTCATCCTCAAGTGGCTGCAGGACACCTATCAGTGCGAGGTGGTGACCTTCACCGCCGACATCGGCCAGGGCGAGGAGCTGGACTCGGTGCGCCCCAAGGCGCAGCAGTTCGGGGTGAAGGAAATCTTCATCGACGACCTGCGCGAGGAATTCGCCCGCGATTTCGTCTTCCCGATGTTCCGCGCCAACGCGATCTACGAGGGTGAGTACCTGCTCGGCACCTCGATCGCGCGGCCGCTGATCGCCAAGCGCCTGGTCGAAATCGCGAAGCTGACCGGCGCGGATGCGGTCTCGCACGGCGCCACCGGCAAGGGCAACGACCAGGTGCGCTTCGAGCTGGGCGCTTACGCGCTGCTGCCGGGCATCCGGGTGATCGCGCCCTGGCGCGAGTGGGACCTCAACTCGCGCGAGAAGCTGCTGGCCTATGCCGAACGGCATGGCATCCCCATCCAGAAGAAAGGCAAGAAGTCGCCCTATTCGATGGACGCCAACGCGCTGCACATCTCCTACGAGGGCGGCATCCTGGAGGACCCCTGGGCGGAGCCGGAAGAAGACATGTGGCGCTGGACGGTCGCGCCCGAGCAGGCGCCGGATGCGCCCGAGTACGTCGAGCTGACCTATGCCAGGGGCGACATCGTCGCGGTCAACGGCCAGACGCTCACACCCTACGGCGTGCTGGCGAAGCTCAACGAGCTGGGGGCTAAACACGGTATCGGTCGGCTGGACATCGTCGAGAACCGCTACGTCGGCATCAAGTCGCGGGGCTGTTACGAGACCCCCGGCGGCACGATCATGCTGCGCGCGCATCGTGCGATCGAGAGCATCACGGTGGACCGCGAGGTGGCGCACCTGAAGGAC
The DNA here is from genome assembly GCA_035574475.1 of Nevskiales bacterium. Lineage (NCBI taxonomy): Bacteria > Pseudomonadati > Pseudomonadota > Gammaproteobacteria > Nevskiales > Nevskiales bacterium. The sequence goes on from DATLYR010000213.1 coordinate 8,582, forward strand.
GAACTGATGCCGCGCTACGCCAGCCTGATCTACAACGGCTACTGGTGGAGCCCCGAGCGCGAGCTGCTGCAGAAGGTTATCGACGAGTCGCAGCGGCACGTGAACGGCACGGTGCGCGTCAAGCTGTACAAGGGCAACGTCACCGTCGTCGGCCGCAAGTCCGACGGCGACTCGCTCTTCGATGCGGCCATCTCGACCTTCGAGGACGACGCCGGCCGCTACAACCAGAAGGACGCCGACGGCTTCATCAAGCTGAACGCGCTGCGCCTGAAGCTGCAGGCCAAAAGACGCTAGGCGATCGGCTGTGCACAGTCTATGGCCGCGCCGGTAAGGCCATCGCGGACACGCGCACAAGCACGTCCATGTAGCGCTTGAGCCATGGATGGCTGCCTTTGCGTGTCCGGAAAGGCCTTACCCAGGACCGAAGCAAGAGCAGCACGGTAAGCTAGACACCGTGACCGAGCGCACAATCTCCATCCCCGCCCTGGACGGCTACCGGCTGGCGGCCACGCTGTTCCCGCCGACCGCGCCCGACAACGGTATCGTGGTGCAGATCAACGGCGCCACCGGCGTGCGCCGCGAGTACTACCACGATTACGCCCGTTTTCTGGCCGGCTGCGGTTTTCATGTGGTGACCTACAACTACCGCGGCATCGGCGACAGCCGCGACATCGGCTGGCACGGCGCCGAGCCCACGCTGCGGGACTGGGGCGAGAAGGATCTGGCCGGCGTGATCGACTGGATCGCACGCGAATTCCCGCGGCACCGACTGGTCTGCGTCGGCCACTCCGGCGGCGGGCAGTGGCTGGGCCTGGCGCGCAACAACGGCCGTGTACAGGCGCAGCTGGCCATCGCCTCGCCGTCCGGCTACTGGGGCCACTTCCGTGCGCGAGACTGGCCACGGCTGCTGTTCGTCTGGTATCTGCTGGTGCCGCTGGCCACGCGCCTGCTCGGCCGTTTCCCCGGGCGGCTGATCGGTTCCGAGGACCTGCCGCGCGGTGTGGCGCTGGAACGGGCGCGCTGGTGCCGCAATCCGCACTACATCAGCGACCGCGGTGGGCAGCCCTTGCGCGCGCACTTTCACGGCTATCGCGGCCGGCTGCGCTTCTACGTGATCGACGATGACCGTTTCCACGCACCGGCCAACGCCGTGCGCGCGCTCGCCGGTTTCTATGCCTATGCCGACGTGCAGATCCTGCACGTCACGCCCGCCGACTTCGGCGTGACGGCGATCGGGCACTTCGGCTTCTTCCGCGCCGGCATGCCGCCGCAGGCCTGGCAGCAGACCGCCGACTGGCTGTACGAGGCTGCCCGGCCCGATGCCCTGCAGCGGGCCGGCTGATGCGCCTGCTGCCGGTTCTGCTGCTGCCGCTGGTCACCGGCTGCGCCACGCTGGGTTACTACGGGCAGACCGTCGGCGGGCATCTCGAGGTGATGCACAAGCGCGTGCCGCTGGCGCGTGCGCTGGCCGACCCGACGTTGCAGCCGGCGGCGCGCGAGCGCCTGCAGCAGGTGGAGGCCATCCGCCGCTTCGCGGTCGAGGCGCTGGGCCTGCCCGACAATGACAGCTACCGCAGCTATGCCGATCTCGAGCGGCCCTATGTGCTGTGGAACGTATTCGCCGCGCCGGAATTCGAGCTCAAGGCCCTGCAGTCCTGCTTTCCCCTGGTCGGCTGTCTGAGTTACCGGGGCTACTATGCGGAGCGCGACGCGCGCGCGTATGCGGCCGCGCTGCATGCACAGGGCCATGACGTCTACGTCGGTGGCGTGGCGGCCTATTCGACGCTCGGCTGGTTCGCCGACCCGGTGCTGAACACCATGCTGCGCTGGTCGCCGACCGAACTGGCCGGCGTCATATTCCATGAGCTGGCGCATCAGAAGCTGTACGTGCCCGACGACAGCAGCTTCAACGAATCCTTCGCCACCGCGGTGCAGGAGGAGGGCCTGCGCCGCTGGCTGGCGCAGCAGGGTGACGACGACCTGCGGCGCGCCGCGGAGCAGGAGGCACAGCGTCGCGAAGCCTTCCTGCGCCTGGTGGAGGCCACGCGCGTGCGCCTGCAGCAGCTCTACGCCTCAGGGCAGCCGCCGGAGCAGATGCGGGCCGCCAAGGCCGCAGTGTTCGACGAGATGCGTGCCGAATACGCGCAGCTGAAGGCCGCGTGGGGGGGGTACGCGGGCTACGATGCCTGGTTCGGCGCCGACCTCAACAATGCCCGGCTGCTGGCGGTGGCGACCTATCACGAGTGGGTGCCCGCCTTCCGCGCGCTGCTGCGCGATGCGCAGGGCGATCTCGCACGCTTCTACGCCGACGCCGAACTGGCCGCGCGCCTGCCACCGGAGGCACGCCGGCGCTGGCTGTCCGGCTGGCGGGCCGCGGCCGGCGGGCCATGAGCTCCGCCTGCTGAATTTCTACGACTGGACGGCCCGCCCGGGTGCTGGCTAGTCTGCGCCATCACCCCCGAGCCCGAGCCGCCATGCCGTCTGCGCAACGTGTTTCGATCCTGCTGCTGAGTGCCGTCCTGCTGGCCGCCTGCGACGGCTCGGGCGGGAGTGACGGCGGCCGCGATGGCGGCAGCGGCGGGAGCGGCAACAATTTTGTGCTCAAGGCCGAGAGCGCGCTGCCGCCCGGCCAGTCCGGGTTCTTCTCCGTCGCCGGCCAGCTGCGGGGACAGCTGAGCGGCAACCCCGGGGACTATGGCGCGCATGTGGACGACCAGCGCCTGCTGTACTGGAGCTTCGACGCCAAGCCCGGCGCGCTGGGAACCCGGCCCGGAATGCCGGTGGCGCCGAAAGACGGCGTGCAGGTCTACCGCGATGCCTACGGTGTACCGATCGTCTATGCCGACACCGTGCGCGATCTGTGGTTCGGGGTCGGTTACGCGGTGGCCCAGGACCGCCTGTTCCTGATGGACGCGGTACGCCGCACCGGCGCCGGCACCCTGGCCGAGCTGACCGGCTGCGGCGGCGTGCCGGCCGACGTGCAGCAACGCATCGTCGGCTATACCGATGCCGAGTACCAGGCGATGTTCGAGCGCCTGTCGCCGGACGCCCGCGATGCGGTGCTTGGCTACGTGGACGGCGCCAACGCCTGGCGCGCTGCGGTGCTGCAGGATCCCGGCAAGCTGCCGGCCGAGTACGCGCTGCTGACCTCGGTCCCGGCCGAGTTCACGGTCAAGGACGTGCTGGCCGCCGGCGTTTACATCACGCGCTTCGTCGCCGCCGAGGGTGGCAACGAGTTCCTCAACATCCGCATGCTCAAGGCGCTGGAGGCAGCCTACGGCTCGCGCGACGAGGCCAAGAAGGCCTTCCAGGACATGACTTGGCTCGAGGATGGCAAGGCCGCGGTGTCGGTGCCGCGCTCGGTCGGTACTTTCTCCAACCAGCCGGAGCCGGCGGCCGGGCGCGAGGCGGTATTCAACCAGATGGCCGACTGGGCGCTGGCGCTGCCCGAAACGATCTGGAAGGGGCCGGGCACCGGGCACAGCGCGCCGCCATTCCCCTGTTCGCAGCCGTCGCTGGCGATGCGGCCGGGCGGTGCGGGCGACCTGGGCGCGCGCGAGGTACGCCACGGCCGGGTGCCGGGCCGGGCGAATCCGGCGCTCGAGCCTCCAGGGACGGATTTACGGCGTGCCAGCGACGGGTTTGCCCGACCCGGTACTCGGCGCGAACACAAGGAGACAGTCGCAGTCGCCCGCAACATCGTGCTCGCCCTGCAGGAACTGCGCGCCTACCTGCACGGGGGCTCGATGGCCTACGCCATCGGCCCCACGCGCACGCGCGACGGCGGCACGCTAATGGTCAGCGGCCCGCAGCTCGGCTACAGCTACCCGCTATTGCTGGTGGAGTACGAAATCCACGGCGCCGGCTATCACGCACGCGGGACCTCGGTGCCGATCCTGCCCACGGTCGGCATCGGCTACACGGAACATGCCGCCTGGGGCCTGACCACCGGCTACAGCAAGACCATCGACAGCTTCATCGAAACGATATGCTCGAACGCGCAGCAGCAGGCCGGCACCTGCCGCGCCAACCAGTACTTCCATGACGGCCAGTGGAAGGACATGGACTGCCGCAGCGAGACCTTCAACTACCGCGCCGCCAGCAACGGCGTTCCGTTCGGTCCGCCCAGCCTGAGCACGACGCAGCAGGTCTGCCGCACGGTGCACGGCCCGGTTGTGGCGCGCGACGACGCGGCCGGGCGGGCGCGCTCGCTGCAGTACGCCATGTTCGGGCGCGAGATCGAGACGATCGAAGGCATCCTGGCGTGGAACCGCGCGCGCTCCTTCGCCGAGTTCAAGGCCGGCGTGGAGAAGGTCACCTGGAACGAGAACGTGACCGTGGCCACGCGCGACGGGCACATCGCCTATTTCCATCCGGGGCTATTCCCGGCGCGCGCGGCGAACACCGACATGCGCCTGCCGATCCCCGGCACCGGCGAGTACGACTTCGGCGCGCCGCTGCCGTTCGCGCAGCTGCCGCAGGCCATCGACCCGCCGCAGGGCTTCGTCGCCAACTGGAACAACAAGCCCGCCTACGGCTGGCTGGACGGCGAGGGCATGGGCGCCACCTCGCGGCCGGGCGGGCCGGGCCAGCGCGTCACCGCCATCCAGGACCTGCTGGCGACGCGCAGTGACTGGAGCTTCGCCGACCTGCGCAGCATCGATCGGCACCACGGCACCACCGACCCGCGCGCGCGCGAATACCTGGCGGTGATCCAGTCGTTCCGCGCCTCCGCGGCGGCCCAGCTCGACGACACGCAAAAGGCCGCGCTCGACCTGATGCTGAACTGGGATCGCCTCCATTACGGGCCGGGCATCGACCTGGCCGACGCCGAGGCCAGGGACGGTCCGGCGGCGACGGTCTTCGGCGAGTACGTGGTCGCGCTGCGTGACGAGCTGTTCGCGGAACTCAGGAACCATGTCATCGACCCGGGTGTGCCGGACAGCGATCCGAACAATCCCGCGCCGGAGGCAGGCCTCACGGTCTATGGCCGCCTGGCCGGTGTCGGCAGCCACGTGTTCGACCAGTCGGTGATGGACAACCTGGTGCTGCGGGTGCTGAATCCCGCGAGCTCCAGCCTGCCGCTGCGCCGCGACTACACCGGTGGCCGCGATCGCGATGGGGTGATGAAGGCGGCGCTGGAGACGGCGCTGTCGCGCCTGGCCGATGCCTACAACGGCGGCGCGCCGCTGGCACCGGCGGACCTGGACAAATGCCGACGCGTGCATCCGCGCAGCCGCATCTGCTCACTGACCGGCGTGGTCGGGCCGGGCTCGGACACGCTGCCGGGTACCAGCTGCGTCACCATGCCGTACCAAGACCGCGGTTCCTGGGTGCACCGGGTCGGCTACGAAAATCCCTGAACGCGGCTCGGTTCCCCGGCCCGGGGCCTTTCAGCCGGCGTGATTCACCACCTGTCCCGCGCCGCCGGCCTGCAGCGCCTGGGTCACGTCCAGCGGTAGCGGCGTCTTGGTCAGTGTCGCGCTGTCCACCAGCACGTAGATGGTCTCCGCCGAGGCGGTCACGGCCTCCGTTCCGGCAATGCGGAACTCGAAGGCGAGCGTGAACGAAGTGCGGCCGATGTGCTTGCACCACACCGTAATCTCGGCCACGTCATCGAAGCGGATCGGCGCCTTCCACTCGATCGTCTGCTTCACCAGCTGGTAGTCGAAGGCGCCGCTGATCAGGTCGGCGGGGCGCGGCAGCACCGCGCGCAGGAATTCCAGACTGGCCAGGTCGATGTAATCGCCGTAGCGCGCGTTGAACACGACCTTCTGCGCGTCGCACTCGCCGTAGCGCACGCGCAGGCGATAGCGGAATTTATCCGCCATGGCGCTCTTACATCACCGGCTTGATGCCGAGCTCGCCGAAGCCCTTGGCGGCGTAGTTCTCGCGGAACAGGTCACGCAGTTTGCTGGCGGAGGCGTCGTAGCCGGCCTTGTCCTGCCAGGCGTTGCGCGGGTTGAGGATCTCGGGCGGCACGCCGTCCACCGCCTTGGGCATCTTCAGGTTGAAGACGGGGTGCATCTCGAAGCCGACCTTGCCGTCGTCCAGGTCGCCGCGCAGGGCAGCGTTGAGCAGCGCGCGGGTGTGTTTGATCGAGATGCGTTTGGCCTCGCCGGCGGGGCCGCCGGACCAGCCGGTGTTGAGCAGCACGCAGCGCGCCTTGTGCTGCTTCATCTTGTCCGCGAGGATGCGCGCGTACACGCTCGGCTTCTGCGACATGAACGGGCCGCCGAAGCAGGCGCTGAAGGTCGCGGTCGGCTTGTTGATCCCGACCTCGGTGCCGGCCAGGCGCGCGGTGAAGCCGGACACGAAGTGGTACATCACCTGGTCCTCGTCCAGCACCGAGATCGGCGGCAGCACGCCGAAGGCATCGGCGGTCAGCAGCACGATGGTCTCGGGATGCGGTCCCCGGGCGCCCTCGGCGACATTGGGGTTGCAGGACAGGGGATAGGAGAAGCGGGTGTTTTCAGTGATGGAGCTGTCGTTGAGGTCAAGCTCCTGCGGGTCGGTGTCTTCGAGCCGCTTACCCGGCAGTGGTGGCACGTTCTCGATGATCGTGCCCGGCATGGACAGCGCGGCGGCGATGATGGGCTCGGCTTCCTTGTCCAGGTTGATGAGCTTGGCGTAGCAGCCGCCCTCGAAATTGGACACGCCGCTCGTCGTCCACAGATGCTCGTCGTCGCCGATCAGCTGGCGGTCGGGATCGGCCGACAGCGTAGTCTTGCCGGTGCCGGACAGGCCGAACAGGATCGCGCCGTCGCCGCGCGCGCCGACGTTCGCCGAGCAGTGCATGGACAGCTGGCCGGCCTCCGGCATCAGGAAGTTCATGACCGTGAACATGGTCTTCTTGTTCACGCCGCAGTAGTCGGCGCGGCCCAGCACCAGCGCGATGCGGTTCTTGAAGTCCACGATCACCGCGCGGCGCGACAGCGTGCCGTCGCGTTCCGGCTCGCAGTGGAAGGAGGGCACGTTGAGCAGCGTCCAGCGCTTGCCGTCGGGATCCCGGATGCCCTCGACCTTGTTGGGGAACATATTGCCGACGAACATCGCGTGCGTGGCGTACTCGCTCACCAGGCGGAACGGCGCGGCGAACTCGGGGTCCACGCCGCAGAACACGTCACGCACGTACAGCGTGCCGCCCCGCTGGTTCAGGTGCTCGACCACGCGCTTGAGCAGCGCCGGGTATCTGACCGGGTCGAATTTCTTGAAGTCGTTCTTCCACCACACCTTGCCCTCGATCTCGGGCCAGGCGACGCAGAAGGTGTCCTGCACGGGGCGGCCGGTGCAGGAGGGATCGGAATAGAACACCAGCGGACCCTTGACGCCCAGCTTGGTCGCGTAGGCCTTGTGCTCGTTGTCCGGGCCGTCCGGGCGGATGCGCCCGCGGTCGTTGCGGATGGCCTCGTAGAAGAGTTCTTCGGAGCTCAGGTTGTGCTTGTAGTTGACGGTCTTGAGCCCGAAGAGCTTCTCGAGGTCCTTGCGGAAATCCATGCGTGTTACCTGTTGGGTGGGTGGCAGTAAGCCAGATTACGCTGCCGTGACGGCAAACCGAGGCGCAAAGGCTACTGTTCCGGCTGCGGCGAGGCAAGAGCCGCACGCAAAATCAGGGACTTAAGCGCTCGATTGACCACGAAAAGCCCCCGATCTGCGGGCTTTCGGCCAGGACCACATCGCCGGGCACGAGGGGGCCGACCCCCGGCGGGGTGCCGGTGAAAATGAGATCGCCCGGCAGCAGCCGCCAGCTGCGGCTCAGGATCTCGATCAGCCGCGCCGGCGGGTAGAGCATGTCGCGGGTATTGCCGCGCTGCCGGAGCTGGCCGTTGACGCGCAGTTCCAGGTCGATGCTGCCCAGGTCGAGCCCGGGGTGGAAGGGCACGCGCGTGCCGATCGGCGCGCTGTGGTCGAAGGCCTTGCACAGCTCCCAGGGTGAGCCATTCTGCTTGAGCCGCTGCTGCAATTCGCGCAGGGTGAGGTCGAGGCCGAGCGTGACCGCGCCGATGTGCCTCAGCGCCTGCGCCGCCGGGATGTGGCGTCCGCCGGTGCCGATTTCCAGCACCAGTTCCAGCTCGTGGTGCACCGCGCCGCGGTCGGTGGGAATCGGAACGGCCTGGCCGGCCGGCACCAGGCTGGTGTATGGCTTCATGAACACGATGCAGTGCCCGGCGTCGGCGTCGCCCAGCTCGCGGATGTGCTCGGCGTAATTGCGGCCGATGCAGAAGACGCGCGGCGCGCGGGCGGGCTCAGCCGGCACGCGGCATCCGGCTGAAGTTGGCGCGCAGCGCCGCCTGCGCTTCCTCGCTGAACCAGTTCTCGAGCAGTTCGTCGATGATCGCGTCGCGGTGGTCGAGATCGCGGTGCACGTCCTCATGGAAGCTGTCGCGCATGGCGTTCATCGCGGCCTCCGGCAGCGCCAGCAGTTTTTCGCAGTACAGCAGCGACAGACGCAGCACGGCGCCGGGCGGGGTGATCTCGTCCACCAGGCCGATGTTGAGCGCCTCCTCGGGACTCAGCAGCTGGCCCTCGACCAGCATGCGCTCGGCCACGCGATGGCCGACCAGGCGCGCCAGCACGTGGCGGATCGGTCCGGGCACGATCACGCCCTGGCGCACCTCGTGCAGACCGATCTGGAAATTGCCCTCGGACATGATGCGGTAGTCGCAGAACAGGGCCAGAATGGTGCCGCCGGCCGGCGCGTGACCGGTGATGGCGGCGATGACCGGGATCGGCGAGCGCCCGAGCGCCACGCACAGGTCATGGAACTGCACGAAGAACTGCTGCGTCTGTGCGCGGTTGAGCGTCAGCAGCTCGGCCGCGTCCACGCCGGTCGAGAACACGCCCGGCAGGCCGGACAGGACGATGGCGCGGCAGTCGCCGCGCTGGGCCTTCTGCAGGGCCTGCAGCAGCTCGCCCACCAGCGCCGGGTTCAGCGCATTGAACGGCGCGCGGTTCATGCGCAGTTCCAGCACTTGCCCGTGTGCGATCCGCTCGATCAGGGTCATCGGGATTGCCTCCCCTTCCAGGACCAGTATAGACGAGGCGGGATCAATCCCGTGTTTTGGGCCGGAATTCGCACAGATCCCGGATCACGCAGCGCGGGCACTCGGGCTTGCGCGCCTTGCAGACGTAGCGGCCGTGCAGGATCAGCCAGTGGTGCGCGTCGCGCCGGAATTCCTCGGGTGTGAATTTGAGCAGCTTCTCTTCGACCTGGCGCACGGTCTTGCCCGGCGCCAGCCCGGTGCGGTTGGCGACGCGGAAGATGTGCGTGTCCACCGCGATGGTCGGCTCGCCGAAGGCGGTGTTGAGGATCACGTTGGCGGTCTTGCGACCGACGCCCGGCAGCGCCTCCAGCGCCACACGGCTGCGCGGCACCTCGCCGCCGTGCTCGCGCAGCAGGATCTCGCAGGTCTTGAGGATGTTCCGGGCCTTGGTGTTGTAAAGACCAATCGTGGCGATGTAGGACTTCAGCCGCGCTTCGCCGAGCGCGAGAATCGCCGCCGGGGTGTTGGCCACCGGGAACAATTTGGCGGTGGCCTTGTTCACACCCACATCCGTGCTCTGCGCCGACAGGATCACGGCCACCAGCAGCTCGAAGGGTGTGCGGTAATGCAGCTCGGTGGTGGGCGTCGGGTTGGCCGCGCGCAGGCGGCGGTAGATTTCAGCGCGCCTGGCCGGGTTCATGGCGGATGCGTGCGGCGCGCAGCCGCAGCTTCTCGTCGCGTTCGCGCTGCTCGCGCGCCAGCCGCGCCCGGCGCGCGCGGATGCGCATGCGCCAGCGTGCGGCCAGTTGCGCCGGTGCGGCGGATTCATCCGTGCGCGGGCGCATGACGATGCAGTCGGTGGGGCAGACCGGCAGGCATTTCTCGCAGCCGGTGCAGTCGGCCGCGATGACGGTGTGCAGGAACTTGTGCGCGCCGACGATCGCGTCGGTGGGGCAGACCGCCAGGCAGCGCGCGCAGCCGATGCAGTTTGGTTCGTCGATGAACGCGACGGGGGGCAGACGGCTCATTCGCCTATTCTGTCGCTATCCGTCATTCCGGCGGAAGCCGGAAGCCAGAGCATTATCTGGTCGAGGCACTGGCTCCCGGATATCGCCCCCGATAACGGGCGATTCCGGGATGACCCGTGTTCATGACGCGGGTCATTTCACCCGCATGCCGGGCTGCGCGCCGGTGTCCGGTGACAGGATGAACAGGTCCTTGCCGCCGGGCCCGGCGGCCAGCACCATGCCCTCGCTCAGGCCGAACTTCATCTTGCGCGGCGCGAGGTTTGCGACCACCACCGTGAGCCGGCCCTCCAGCTGCTCGGGCGCGTAGGCCGACTTGATGCCGGCGAAGACAGTGCGCTGGCCCAGCTCGCCCAGGTCCACGGTCAGGCGCAGCAGCTTGTCGGCGCCCTCGACATGCTCGGCCTTGACGATGCGTGCGATGCGCAGGTCCACCTTGGCGAAGTCGTCGATGGCAATAACCCCCGCACCCTGGCCCTCCCCCACGGAGGGGGGAGGGGACTTCTCTTTCACGCCCTTCCCCGCAAGCGGGGGAGGGGACTTGGCTTTCTCACCCTCCCTTTTGATGGGGGAGGCTTGGGGTGGGGGTGCCTGGGCGCTCATGGGCTTCATGTCCTCTTTCGATTCTTCGACCATCGCCTTGACGGCGGCGGGATCGATGCGCGCCATTAAATGTTCGTAGGCTGAAATGCGTCGAGGCAGCCGTTTCACCAGCTGGAACGATGCCGGTTCCTCGATGCCGAACAGGGCGAGCGCCTTGCGGGCCGTCGCCGGGAGAACGGGCGCCAGATAGAGCGTCAACACATAGAACGCACACAGAGTGTCCGTGCAGACGTCTTGCAAACGCCCGTGCTGCGCCGGGTCCTTCGCGAGCAGCCAGGGTTTGCGCTCGTCCCATGTGGCATTGATGAAATCGGCCAGGCGCATCGCTTCGCGTACGACGCGCGCGAAATCTCTCGCCTCATAGGCATCCCGGAAGCTGTCTTCCTCGGCCCACAACAGGGTCGTGCAGGGCCTCGCAGTCGATCCGGACAGCGCGCTGAGCCGATGGTCGAAGTGGCGGTTGATGAAGCTGGCGGCACGGCTGGCGATGTTCACGTACTTGCCGATCAGGTCCGAGTTCACACGCGCGACGAAGTCATCGAGGTTGAGGTCGATGTCGTCCACGCCGTCCGACAGCTTGGCCGCGTAGTAGTAGCGCAGGCACTCCGGGTTCAGGTGCCTCAGGTAGGTCTCGGCGCGGATGAAGGTGCCGCGGCTCTTGCTCATCTTCTCGCCGTTGACGGTGAGATAACCGTTGACCGACAGCCCGGTCGGCTGGCGCAGGCCCGCGCCCTTGAGCATCGCCGGCCACATCAGGCCGTGGAAGTTGACGATGTCCTTGCCGATGAAGTGCCAGACCTCGGTGTCCGAGCCGGCGTCCCAGAATTCCCGCCAGTCCTTGCCCTGGCGGTCGTACAGGTTCTTCAGGCTGGCGAGGTAGCCGATTGGGGCATCCAGCCAGACATATAAGTACTTGCCCGGCGCGCCCGGGATCTCGAAGCCGAAGTAGGGCGCGTCGCGCGAGATGTCCCAGTCGCGCAGCCCGGAGTCGAGCCACTCCCTGAGCTTGTTGGCGACCGCGGGGTGCAGCCGGCCGGACTCGATCCATGCCGCCAGCTGGTCCGCGAATCGGCTGAGCTTGAAGAAATAATGCTCCGAGGGCCGCAGCACCGGCCTTGCCCCGGAAACCACCGAGTAGGGGTTCTTCAGGTCGGTCGGCGAATAGGTCGCGGCACAATTCTCGCAGGCGTCGCCGTACTGGTCCTTGGCGCCGCACTTCGGGCACTCGCCCTTGATGTAGCGGTCCGGCAGGAACATGGCCTTGACCGGATCGTAGAGCTGCTCGATGGTGTGCCTTTCGATATGCCCGGCCTGGTCCAGCAGCGTGTAGAACAGCTCCGACAGTTCTTTGTTCTCGGGGGAGTGCGTCGTGTGGTAGTTGTCGAACGCGACGCCGAAATCCCGGAAGTCACGCCGGTGCTCGTCCAGCACGCGCGCGATCAGCTGCTCGGGCGTGACGCCGTCGGCCTCGGCCTTGAGCATGATCGGAGTGCCGTGCGCGTCGTCGGCGCAGACATACGTGACGTCGTGGCCCTGCATGCGCTGGAAGCGCACCCAGATGTCGGCCTGGATGTAGCCCACCAGATGCCCGAGGTGGATCGGCCCGTTGGCATAGGGCAGGGCGTTGGTGACGAAGATTTTTCTTTTCGGTCCGGACACGGCGCACACCCGCGAAACAGGCGCGGATTATGCCATACGGCGCCATGCGCCCCTGTGCGCGATGCTAGAATCGCCGGACTTTCGAGAGCGCTGCATGAGCCAGAAGCCGCCCATTCCGGGCATCCAGCACATCGTCGCCGTGGCCAGCGGCAAGGGCGGCGTGGGCAAGTCGACGGTCGCCGCCAATCTGGCGCTGGCGCTGGCGGCGGAAGGCCGGCGCGTCGGCGTGCTCGACGCCGACATCTACGGCCCCAGCCAGCCGCGCATGCTGGGCGCGGAAAAGGCGCAGCTCGAATCGCCGGACGGCAAGCGGCCGCACCCGGTCCGGGCCCACGGCCTGCAGACCATGTCGATCGGTTACCTGGTCGCGGAAGACACGGCCATGATCTGGCGCGGGCCGATGGCGACCCAGGCGCTGCACCAGCTGCTCAATGACACGCTCTGGGACAGGCTGGACGTGCTGGTGGTGGACCTGCCGCCGGGCACCGGCGACATCCACCTCAGCCTGGTGCAGAAGATCCCGTTGTCCGGCGCGGTGATCGTGACCACGCCGCAGGACATCGCGCTGCTCGATGCGCGCAAGGGTCTGCGCATGTTCCAGAAGGTCAGCGTGCCGGTGCTGGGCGTGATCGAAAACATGAGCACGCACGTGTGTTCGAAGTGCGGCCACGAAGAACCCATTTTCGGCCAGGGCGGCGGCGCGAACCTGGCGGCGGAGGAAGGCATCGAACTGCTCGGTCAGATCCCGCTCGACATGCGTATCCGCGAGCAGGCCGACGGCGGCCGGCCGACGGTCGTCGCCGAGCCGGACTCGGATGTCGCGCGGCGCTACCGCGAGATCGCGCGCCGGTTGTGGGCGAAGCTGTCGCAGGGTGGCACCGCGCCGCCCTTTCCGAAAATCACCCTCGAGGACGACTGAAGCGATGAGTATCAAATCCGACCAGTGGATCCGGCGCATGGCCGCGCAGGGCATGATCGAGCCCTACGAGCCCGGCCAGGTGCGCGAGAACGGCGCCGGCAAGATCGTCAGCTACGGCGTATCCAGCTACGGCTACGACGTGCGCTGCGCGGACGAGTTCAAGATCTTCACCAACATCAATTCCACCATCGTCGATCCCAAGGCCTTCGACGCCAAGAGCTTCGTGGACTTCAAGGGCGACTGCTGCGTGATTCCGCCCAATTCCTTCGCCCTGGCGCGCACGGTGGAGTACTTCCGCATCCCGCGCAACGTGCTGGTGATCTGCCTGGGCAAGAGCACCTACGCGCGCTGCGGCATCATCGTCAACGTCACGCCGCTGGAGCCGGAGTGGGAAGGGCATGTCACGCTGGAGTTTTCCAACACCACGCCATTGCCGGCCAAGATCTACGCCAACGAAGGCGTGGCGCAGATGCTGTTTCTGGAATCGGACGAGGTCTGCGAGACCTCGTACAAGGATCGCGGCGGCAAGTATCAGGGCCAGAAGGGCGTGACACTGCCAAAAACGTAACTCGTGAAGCGAGTTACGTCCCGGCGAAGCCCGCTCCTGCGCGGCCGTAATCGGCGTATCAATCCACGGGGCTGTCAGGCAGCGTCTCGATCTTCAGCCGCATCACCGCACCCTTGCCGCGCTGGCGCTCCACGCGCACCGGCAGATAATCCAGCGACGGCGCCAGCCACAGCCGCAGCTGTTTCCTGCTGTCGTCGGTCCGGTCCAGGCGGATGGCCTCCAGCCGTCCGAGCGGCGTGTCCAGTGCCTCCCGCCCGGTGACGCGGAAACTGTAATCCTTCTCCTTGTCCTCCTCGACCACCACCAGGCTGATCGGGCGCGTGGGCAAGCTGCCGCCGGCGTCGCTGAGCTGTTTGCGCAGCGCGATCTGCAGCGACAGCGGATCCACCCCGTCCGCCAGCAGCTTGCGGCTCGCGCCGTCATCGCTGCGCACGACGCGGTTCACCCAGTCGAAGTTCAGCACGTAGTTGTCGCCCTTGCCACCTTCCTCGAGGGTCTTGTAGGACAGCGGCCGGATCTTGCCGCCGACGATACAGAAGTGGCTTTGCTCGACGGTCTCGCCGGCCAGCAGCGCGGCGAGTCCCTCGGGACGCACAGTACCGTGATACAGGTAGCAATCCGTGCCTTGCGGCGAGAGCGTGAAGCGCGCGCGGCCGAGCAGGGTGCTGTCACGCTCGACCTGGTAGATGGCGGTGAAATTCGAGAGCACGTCGGCCCGGACAGCCGCGGGCAACAGTACCGCTGCAAGCGATAGCAGCGCCGCCGCGATTCTTTCCTTAGCCATGTTCCGTCTCCGTTTGCAGTATCTCCAGTTGCAGCGGTGCAGTCAGCGCGCGCCCGTCCAGCCAGACGGTGTCATCGCGCATCTGCAGGCGCCCGGCGCAGGCCCAGGCCAGCACCTCGGGGTAGATGACCTGTTCCACATCACGCATGACGCGCTCGGCCAGTGCCTCCGGGCTGTCACCCGGCTTTACCGGCACGCGTCCCTGCAGGATCACCGGTCCGCCATCCACCGCCTCGGTGACGAAGTGTACGCTGGCCCCGTGCCAGCGCTCGCCCGCGGCCAGCACGCGGGCGTGTGTGTTCAGTCCGGGATACTTGGGCAACAGCGATGGATGAATGTTCAGCAGCCTGCCACGGTAGCGCTGAACGAACTCTGAACCCAGGATGCGCATGAAGCCGGCCAGCGCGATGAAGTCGGGCCGGTGCCGGTCGATGGCCGTGGCCAGGGCGGCGTCGAAGGCCGCGCGATCCGGGTGGTCGCGATGGTTGACGACGGCGAGTGTGATCCCCGCAGCCTGTGCATGGACAAGACCGGCTGCCTCGGGGTTGTTGCTGATGACGGCCGCGATTTCGCCACGGATACGGCCGGCGCGCTGTGCCGCCAGGATCGCCTGCAGATTGCGTCCGGTGCCCGAGATCAGCACCACCAGACGACTCATCCGTGCACCGTGTCAGCTCAGGACGACCTGCGGCCGGTCATCCGGCTGCGCGATCACCTCGCCGATCAGCGCAGGCGACTCGCCGGCGGCGCGCAGCTGTGCCAGCGCGGCTTCGGCCTGCGCGGCGGGTACGATCGCCACCATGCCGATGCCGCAGTTGAAGGTGCGGTGCATTTCGGCTTCCTCCACACCGCCCTCGTGCTGCAGCCAGTCGAAGATGGCAGGCCGCGACCAGGCCTTGCGCTCGATGCGCACCGCCGTGCCGGCCGGCAGCACACGCGGGATGTTCTCCAGCAGCCCGCCGCCGGTGATGTGCGCCAGTGCGTGCACCGGCAGCTGCCGCATCAGCGCCAACAGCGGCTTCACGTAGATGCGCGTCGGCGCCAGCAGCGTGGCGCCGAGCGTGGAGTCGCCGAAGGGCTGGCCGAGGTCGTGGTCGCCGACCTCGAGGATCTTGCGGATCAGCGAATAGCCGTTGGAGTGCGGGCCGGAGGAGGCGAGCCCGATCACCGCGTCGCCGATGCCGACCTTACGGCCGTCGAGGATTTCGTCCTTCTCCACCACGCCGACGCAGAAGCCGGCGAGGTCGAAGTCGCCGAGCGCGTACATGCCCGGCATCTCGGCGGTCTCGCCGCCGATCAGCGCGCAGCCGGCCTGGCGGCAGCCCTCGGCGATGCCGCGGATCACGTCGGCAGCGGCACGGCGATCGAGCTTGCCGGTGGCGTAGTAGTCGAGGAAGAACAGCGGCTCGGCGCCCTGCACCAGCACGTCGTTGACGCACATCGCCACCAGGTCGATGCCGACGGTGTCGAAGCGGCGCAGCTGGATCGCGAGCTTGAGCTTGGTGCCGACGCCGTCGGTGCCGGACACCAGCACCGGCTGGCGGTAACGGCCCGGCGGAATCTCGAACAGCGCGCCGAAGCCGCCGAGTCCGCCCAGCACCTCGGGGCGGCGCGTGCTGGCCACCACCGCGCCGATGTCGTCCACCAGCGCGTCGCCCTCGTCGATGTCGACACCGGCATCGCGATAGCTGAGCGAAGGTTTCGGGCCGGGCTTGGGGCTGCGCATGCGGTGAGAGGTCTGGGGTTTTCGGGCTTGGCGCCGCTGTGGGTATGGTATTGTAGCACCCGCGTTTTGTCCGGCGGCCAGACACGTGTTGCCATGACCCGCTGCGAGTCTTTCCGCGCTTTTCTCCCGCTCCGCTGGCTGCTGCTGGTGCTGGTCGTGTGCGCGTGGCCGGCGCAGGCGGCGGTCATCGCGCCGCGCAACCTGTACGAAGGCGAGGTCCAGATCGATCCGCAGAACCCGCCGGCTCGCGATGCGCTGCTGCGCCAGGCGCTGGGCCAGGTGCTGGTGCGTGTGACCGGCGACCGCGACATCGCCAAGCGCAAGGCCGGCCTCGAGTTGATGAAGCTCGCCACGCGCCTGGTGCAGCAGTACGACTACGACCGCCGGCCCGCGCCGCCGGTCAAGGGCGTGACACCACCGGTGCCGGCCCCCGAAATCAAGGTATTTCGCGCGCGCTTCGACGCGCG
>DATLYR010000214.1 GCA_035574475.1 Nevskiales bacterium
ACTGCGCGGCGCCGAAGAAGATCACCCGCAGCTGCTGGATGTAGCGCTCGATACGCTCGCGCTCGCGCCTGGGGCCCATCTTGGGCAGGTCCCCGATCTCGCTGGCCGCGCTGAGCATGGTATTGACCACCAGGTCGCAGATGTTGCGGATGGTGGGCAGCGACATGTTGGGCAGCAGCCTGAGGGCGTGCAGATCCTCCGCCATTTCCTCCACGAACAGCTCGATTTCCCGCCGGATCGCCTCGCGGATGAGGGGCGAGCCGCCATGCCGTTCGCCCGCGGCCACCATGAAGTAGCGCGGGTGCTCCTCGACGTATTTCTTATAGGTGAGAAACGAGCTGCGGATGATGTCCTTCGAGCTGACGCCTTCCATGCGCGCTTGGCGCAGCAGCGGGCGCAGCGCGCGCCCGCAGTCGGCGACCAGTGCCAGGCCCAGTTCATTCATGTCCCGGTAGTGGCGGTAGAACGCGGTCGGCACCACGCCCGCCGCCAGAGTGACTTCGCGCATGCTCAGGCTGTTGAAGCTGCGGCCCTTGGCCATCAGGTCGAGGGCGGCGTCCATGAGGGCTCGCTGAGTGCGTTGTCCGCGTTCGGTGGGGGCCGTCGGCGGCTTGGTGCGCGGCGCCGTGCGCCGGGCGGAGCGTTTGCCGGGTTTCGCCACGTCAGATCCTGGGTCGTGGTTCGATTGCGCGGCAGTCTAGCACCCGGCGCCAGCGCACGGCTCCACCGTTTGCAGCAGGCGCGATCCGGACAGACGTGAATAGGTATTGACATCCATGGGAGCGCATGGTAATTGATGTGCATAACTGTTCACATTGACGTGGGCCGCCGCGGCTTCCGCCCGGCGAATACAAGACAGCACAGGAGAGGAGACAGTCATGCGCTACCTGGTCAGCCGGCGCCTGCTGGCGTCGCTCGTCGTTGCCTTCATGGCCTGTATCGGCACTCCGGCCGCACACGCCGATACGCCGCCACCGCCTGGCGCCAACAACTGGAACTGCCGGCCGGGTTCGCTGCTGAAGCCCCAGCCGCGACCCGTGATCCTGGTGCACGGTACATTCGAAAACATGTTCGACAACTGGGGCTTGCTGTCTTCGACGCTGTCCACGCTGGGCTACTGCGTGTATGCGCTGAACTACGGGGAGAACCCGTATTCCGCCGGCGTGATCTACGGCCTGGACCGCATCGAGAACTCGGCGGCCCAGCTCGCGGCCTTCGTAAATCGCGTGCTGGCCTCGACCCGCGCTTCGAAGGTGGACATCGTCGGTCATTCGCAGGGCGGCATGATGCCGCGCTACTACCTCAAGTACTTGGGCGGCGCCAGCAAGGTGAATCACCTGATCGGACTGGCGCCGAGCAACCATGGCACCGATCTCGGCGGCCTGCTGACCCTGGCCGGATACTTCCCCGCATTCCAGCCCTACGCCGACCAGATCCGCGCGGGCGGCGAGGCGGTGGCGGCCAACATCTGCCCGGCCTGCGTGCAGCAGCTCAAGGATTCGGATTTTCTGACCACCCTGAATGCCGGTGGCGAAACCCTGCCGGATGTGAAGTACACCGTGATCGCGACGCGTTACGACGAAGTGGTGACGCCCTATACCTCGGCCTTCCTGGCCGGCGGCAGCCACGTCAGGAACATCACCCTGCAGGATGAATGCCCGTTCGACCCAGTGGAGCACATCTTCCTGCCGCATGACCCGGTCGCGATCAATCTGGTGGTCAACGCACTCAACCCGGCCACCGGCATTGTTTCGCCCTCCTTCTACTGCGGTGGGCGGTTCTGAAGGCGGGGCATTGAACCTGCGGTTCAAGGAGGCAACACGCCATGGATGGCCTCACCGATCCGCGGGCCGGTGCGAGCCCGCGATGCGACGAAGGAGGGGAGACCATGCAGGCACTTCAGGCCCTGGCGCCGGGGACGGCGCTGCCCAGCGGTGCGGTGCTGTTCGCCATCGAAGGCTATATCCGCGCGGAACTCGGAAAGCGGCTGGGCGCCTTCCTTGATCGCGCCGAGCAGACGCTGGACGAAAGCTGGCGCGCGTCCGCCAATCCGGCCGACTGGAGCGCGGGGCGCGAAGCGGCGGACTGGCTGGCCCGTCACAAACAGGCCATCCAGGACGCCATGTACACCCGTATGGTGCAGAGCATGAATGGCGTGGCTGCGCCGCGCGCGGCGGATATGGCCGAGCTGCGCCTGATGGATGTCGAGGAGCTTGCCGTGACACTGGCGCGCGCCCGGATGGTGAGCCGGGTCATGGAGAGCGGCAAGGCCGAAGTCTGCGAGCTGGAGGCGCGCCTGCAGACCCTGGCGGCGGCCCGGATCCGGGTCAATCCCAAGGGCCTGAGCCCGGGCCAGCTGGTGGACTGCTTCCAGGGCATTCTGCAGGAGTACGGCGTGCCACCCAAGGCGCAGTCGGTGCTGATGGGTGCCTTCGGCGAGCGCAGCGCGGCACAGATCATCGAGTTCTACGACGGCCTCAACGCGTTGCTGCACCGCGAGGGCATCACGACCACGTTTACCGGCGTGAATAGGCCGAGGCTCTCGGCGCCGCATACGCCCGCAGCGGCTACGCCGTTGCCCGACTGGCAGCCGGGCCAGCTGCGCGCGCTGCTGCAGCAGCAATGGCCGCTGATACGCAGCGGCGATGCGGGCCAGGCTCCGTCGCCGGCACAGTGGCGGCGGCTGGATCACATCGAAGCCTTCCTGCTGGACATCCTGCGCGATACGCGGATCAGCGAACGTATCCGCGGCGAATTCAACCGGCTGGCGCTGCCCCTGATGGTGGCGCAGCTGACCGATCCGCAGATGTTCCAGGGGCCCGACAGTCCCGTGCGGGTGTTCGTGCGCCAGCTGGCGCTGCTGGGCTACCGCGACCAGGAGACGCCGCTGCCGGATTTCGAGCTGATCCAGGCCCTGGTCAGCCGGATCGTGGCCGAGGGCGGACAGGAAGCCGACAGCTTCCACGGCGCGGCCGAAGCCCTGTATACGCTGGCGCGCCGGCAAGTCCGGCGCTTGAAGGAGGCGAAGTGCGGCGCCGGTACGGACCCGGCGGCCGAGAGTGACGATGGGCGGCAGCTCACGCTGGCCGAGGAAGCGCGCCAGCGGGTCCTGCTGGAGCTGCGCGAGCATGCCGCCGGCATGGTGCTGCCGCAGCCTGTGCAGGTCTTCATTCTGCGTCTGCTCGGTCACTGGATGATGGTGCGCTACCAGCGCTATGGCGAAGGCAGCCAGCCCTGGGCGGAGGCGCGCGCCTTCGCTGCGCTGTTCTTCGACTCGCTCAGGCCGGCGGTGGACGAGAAGGAGCAGATCCGCAAGCGCGCCTTGCGTCGCCGCACGCTGCAGGAGGCGCGCATCCGCACCGAACGCTCGCGTGCGCCGGCGGAGCCGACGCGCGCCCTGCTGGACTGGCTTGCGTCACATTTCGCCGAGCTGGACCAGCGCCTGTATCAGCCGGCGGATGGCACGCAGCAGGCCACCAACCTCGCATTCCTCGAAGCCCTGCCGGTGCTGCCCGAGTCCTGAGCCGGTTACGCGCGGGTATTACAACAGTGCGCGCGCGGCGTTGACGATCAGCGCGATCAGCACCAGCGACGACAGCGCGAAGATCGAGAAGCGCACCTCGATCTTGTTCCAGGTCGCCTGCACCAGGCTGTGCAGCACGCGCAGGCCGACATAGGCCCAGGCCAGCGTCAGGTTGAGGCCCGTGCCCTGGTCCAGCAAGGCCAGCGCCAGAGCGATCGCGTAGAAGATCGTCGGCTGCTCCATCAGGTGGTTGTAGTTGTCGGCCTTCCAGCGCACCGCCGGCGGCAGCCGGTTCATCAGGTCGCGCGGCGGCACGGTCGGGTCGAGCTTGAGGTTCATCTTCTGGATGGCCGGGATGCGGGTGAGGTACATCCAGGTCCACATGACCATGGACCAGGCGACGAGCGCGACGACAGGGGCGAGGATCGGGCTGTGGGCGGACATGGCGGGCTCCGGTGGGAATCTGCGCCGATGCTAGGGCATTGCCCGCCGCGACGGTAGTCCTTGAGTACAATGGCCGCCGGGTTCGGGCCAGGCAAGGGCATTCCGTGCAGCCGAT
>DATLYR010000215.1 GCA_035574475.1 Nevskiales bacterium
TTCGAGCCGCTCGAGTTCGTCGGCCTGAATATCCGTCTGTTCGGCTACCGCCTGTTCGGCTGGCAGGGCATCGTGCCGCGCAAGGCCGCGGACATGGCGGCGATCGCTTGCGACACCATGACCCGGCGGTTGCTCTCGCCCCAGGATGTGTTCGCCAAGCTCGACCCGGCGCGCGTCGCGCGCGAGATCGAAAAGCCGCTGCTGGCGGCGGTGGACGAGATTACCCGCGAAGTGGCGGCACAGATCGCGCCGGGCCTGTGGGAGGCGGCGCCCGAGCGCCTGCGCCAGTTGGTGATCAACCGCATCAAGGCCGATGCGCCGAGCTATATCCAGCAGATCATGCTGGACATGAAGAACAACATCGACAATATCTTCGACCTCAAGCAGATGGTGATCGGCAACCTGCTGCGCGACAAGCGGTTGCTCAACCGCATCTTCCGCGAGATCGGCGACAAGGAGTTCCAGTTCATCGCGCGTTCCGGCATTCCCTTCGGCTTCGCCATCGGCTGTGTGCAGGCGGTGACCTGGGCGCTGACGCACAATCCCTGGGTCATGCCGCTGTTCGGCGCCTTCACCGGCTGGTTCACCGACTGGCTGGCGCTGAAGATGATCTTCCGGCCCAAGCGGCCGACCCGCTATCTCGGCCTGTTCGAGTGGCAAGGCTTGTTCCTCAAGCGCCGCCGCGAAGTTGCCGCCGAATACGGCGCGCTGATCGCCAGTGAGATCGTCACGCCGCGCAACGTGCTCGAGGCCGTCCTGCGCGGTCCGCTGTCCGACCGCCTCTACGCCATGGTGCAGAAGAACGTGCAGCGCATGGTGGACGAGCAGGCCGGCCTGACGCGCCCGATCGTGGTCATGGCGGTGGGTAGCGCCAAGTTCCAGGCGATGAAGAAGCTGATCGCGGACAAGCTCATGGAGCGCTTGCCGGAAACGCTGGCGCATGCCGAGAAGTATGCCGCCGACGCCATGGATCTGGAGAACACGCTGCGCGCGAAGATGCAGGAGCTCAACGAGGACGAATTCGAGCAGCTGATCCGTCCGGCGTTCCAGCAGGACGAATGGATCCTGATCGCGGTCGGCGCCACGCTCGGTTTCCTGGTCGGCGAGCTGCAGGTCTTCGTGATGCTGCACCTCGGCCACTGAGTCATGCGCTACGCGCAGCCACTTCCATGAAGAAGGCGATCCGCATCCGCGGGTCTACCCACAACAAGCAAGAGCCACCCGCTGCGCTCACCGTTCGCGCAGGCGTGGCAGCAGTTCGGCGAAGTTGCAGGGGCGGGTGCGGCTGTCGAGCTGCGGCCTGAGGATCTTTTCCCAGCCCAGCCGGCAGGCGCCGCTCGAGCCCGGCAGGCAGAACACCAGCGTGCCGCGCGCCACGCCGGCCAGGCAGCGCGACTGGATGGTGGCGGCGCCGATCTCCGCGTAAGAGAGCATGCGAAACAGCTCGCCGAAGCCCTCGAGGGTTTTGTCGAGCAGCGGCGCGATGGCTTCGGGCGTGCCGTCGCGGCCGGTGATGCCGGTGCCGCCGGTGGTCAGCACCACCTCCACACCGTCGTCGCCGACCCAGGCCGCCACCTGGGCGCGGACGGCGTCCACGTCGTCACGCAGCAGCGCGCGCGCGGCGAGCACATGCCCGGCCGCCTGCAATTGGTCCGCCAGCAGCTGTCCGGATGCGTCCGTGTCCAGCGACCGCGTATCCGACACCGTCAGCACGGCGATGCGCAGCGGTTTGAAGTCGGCGCCCATGGCGCCATTATCGATCAGGGCTGTATGGGCTGCATGACAACAGCTGGGTCTCGGAGTCGGCCAAGGGTTACAACGGCGCTGAGTCTGCGGTATGCACACTGCCGCGGCTGTAGCGCAGCGCCGCTTCCAATTGCAGCAGCGTGGCACGCGCGGTCTGCTGCGGTGTCAGGTTGCTGACGTCCAGGGCCAGATCGACGGGTCCGAGGGGGGCGTAGCTGTGGCGGCGTGTCACGCGGAACAGGCCCAGAGTGGGTGCACCGCTGGCGGAGGCCAGATGCATCGGCCCGCTGTCGCAGGCAACAAAGAGGTCGAGCGCGGCGGTCACCGCGGCCAGCTGGCGCAGCTCAGGTTCGTGCAGATGCGGCAGGCCGGGCAGCAGTGGCTCGCTGGCGCCGGGCGGCAGGATCTGTAGCAGCCGCAGCGACGGGGACTCGCGGCGCAGCTCGATCAGCCAGTCCCGCCACCATTCAGGCGGCAGGCGCTTGCGTCCGGTGGCTTCGGTGAAGAAACCGACCACGGGGCCATGGCCCGGCCCGAGCAATGCAGCCAGCCGGGCGGCACCCGCACGACGCTCCGCCTCGCTCAGCTGGAGCCACAGGCGCGGATACGCCGGCGCGGGACGGCTGAAACCGGCCTGGACGAGCTGCTGCGGAATGTGGGCTTCGTGGCGAAAGCTTGGGTCTGGGACCACAGCGTGGGTGAGACTTAGCCACTGGTTCGGGGTGTGGAAGCCCAAGCGCCAGCGTGCACTGCACAGGTGCGCCGACAGGCGGCTGCTGAACGAGTTCAATGTCGGCTCGATACTCAGGTCATAGGCCTGCGCGCGCAGCCGGAACAGCAGGGCCAGCATGCGCAGCGGCCACAGCCAGCCGCCCCCTGGCATCACCCATACGCGCCGCACGCCCGGCATGCCTTTGAACAGGCTGCGGTAGTCGGTGCTGCCGATCAGCAGGTCGATCTCGGCCTGCGGCAGCGTGGCGGCCAGCGAGTGCAGCAGTGGGGTCAGGAACAGCATATTCCCGAGACGGTTGTTGCGCCGGCAGACGATCACGCGGTGGATGGCCGCCGGCTCGAGCGGGACGCAGGCGGGCGGCGCGCCGGCGCTTCGCGCCAGCCAGCGGTTGAGCCGGCTGCGCAGGGCGCGCCGGAGTTTCTTGATCGTCCAGTAGCCGGCGTACTTGCCGGCCGGAGGCGGGACCGGATTCATGGGCCGCGAATTATCTCACGCCGGACCCTGCCTCCGCGTATACTCGAAAATTCGCACTTGTGGTGGGCAGGCCGGCGGATGCCGGCCCATGCCTGCGCGAAGCGCAACGAGACGAGGAGCAGGGCATGGGCGACAGCATATTCGGCAAGATCATCCGGCGCGAGATTCCCGCCGACATCGTGTACGAGGACGACCGCTGCCTGGCCTTCCGCGACATCAATCCCCAGGCGCCGGTGCATATCCTGCTGGTGCCCAAGACCGCCTACCCGCGCCTGGCCGACGTGCCGGAAACCGAGCAGGCGCTGATGGGGCATCTGCTGCTCAAGGCAGCCGAGATCGCACGCGCGCAGGGCATCGGTGAGGCCTTCCGCCTGGTGGTCAACAACGGCGAAGGGGCGGGGCAGACCGTGTTCCACCTGCACCTGCACATCCTCGGCGGCCGCGGTTTCCGCTGGCCGCCCGGGTAAGCCGAATTGTCCGCCGGGCTCGGGTTTCTGGCAGCGGGGGGGCATCTCTCTTAACATAGGTGACTGACCTTTTAGTCAGGCGGGCTGTCCAAGCCAGCCCAGCCGCCACGAGACCCCCATGAACCCGCCACGGACCCAGACCCTGCCCGACACCGCCGCCGAGCACATCGAGGACGTGCAGGGCAGCGCCGACACGCGCCGCATCCCGATCAACAAGGTGGGCATCAAGTCCATCCGCCACCCGGTGCGCGTGCTGGACAAGAGCGGTGGCGAGCAGCACACCATCGCCACCTTCAACATGTACGTGAACCTGCCGCACGACTTCAAGGGCACGCACATGTCGCGCTTCGTGGAGATCCTCAACAGCCACGACCGCGAGATTTCGGTCAAGTCCTTCATGCAGATGCTGCAGGAGATGGCCGAGCGGCTGGAGGCGGACTCGGGCCACATCGAGATGAGCTTCCCGTACTTCGTCAACAAGACCGCGCCGGTGTCCGGCGTGCAGAGCCTGATGGATTACGAGGTGACCTTGATCGGCGAGATCCATGGCCAGCAGGCGCAGCAGTTCATCAAGGTGGTGGTGCCGGTGACCAGCCTGTGCCCCTGCTCGAAAAAGATCTCCGAGCGCGGCGCGCACAACCAGCGCTCGCGCGTGACCATCACCGCGCGCACCAACTGCTTCGTCTGGATCGAGGATCTGATCGAGGTCGCGGAGCGGGAGGCCTCCTGCGAACTGTTCGGCATCCTCAAGCGCCCGGACGAGAAGTACGTCACCGAGCGCGCCTACGACAACCCCAAGTTCGTCGAGGACCTGGTGCGTGACGTGGCCGCGCGCCTGAACGCCGACTCGCGCATCGATTACTACGTCGTGGAATCCGAGAATTTCGAATCCATCCACAATCACAGTGCCTATGCGCTGATCGAGCGGGACAAAAACAAGCCCGCCTAGCGTGGTGCCTGTCTGCCGCCAAAAGTGGCGGGGAGCAGAACCGCCCGCCCGTGCCGCAGTCCAAGCCTCTGCACACACGA
>DATLYR010000216.1 GCA_035574475.1 Nevskiales bacterium
CCGCCTGCACGATCTGGGCTTCCAGCAGGCGACGAATCTCGGCCGGCAGCTCCTGCGCCGCGAGCGTATTCCAGTACTGCAGCGCGGCGCGGTCGTCTCCGCGCTGGCGCGCGGCCAGCCCCGCATACCACAGCGCGCGGCCATACTGCGGATCCTGCCGCAGGGCCTGCTCGATCAGGTTCAGCGGCCGACCCTGCAGATTGCCACCGTCTCGCAGGGCGACGGCCTCGGCCTCGGCGACCAGGGTCTCGGCAGTCGGTGCCAGCGCATTGAGCCGCGCATACGCCGCCGCGGCCTGTCCGTAGTCGCGCAGGTCCGCACGGGTACGCGCCAGCAGCCGCCAGCCGGCTGCATCTTCAGGCTGTTCCTCCAGATGACGCTCCAGGCGCTGCAGCAGCAGCGGCACGGCCTGGGGGCCGTCGCCGACCAGCGCCAGCTGCCAGTCACTGGTATGCAGGTACAGCCCGAGTGCCAGCGCCGGCAGCGCGGTCGCCAGCACCAGAGCGAGGGCGCGACGCCGGCCGGGCCCGTCGGCCGCAAGCGGCCCGCTGGATGCGGAACCGACGTCCGCCAGCAGGCGGGCGTCGAGCTCGGCACGTGCGGCCGTCGCTTCCTCGATGCTGGTCTCGCCGGCGGCCAGCGCATGCTCGAGTTCCTGCAGGCGCTCGCGGTACAGGGCGATGTTGAGCTCACGCCGGCTGATTTCGGCGGCGCCGCGGCCGCGCCACAAGGGCAGCAGCAGGAAAGCCAGCGCAGCCAGCGTCATGCCCGCGAGCAGGCCCCAGAACAGAACCGGCATCACGACTCGCGATCCTCGAGTATGCGGCGCAGGGCCTCGTCATCGACCGCCGGTGGTGGCGCTACGCGACGGTGGCGCAGCACCAGCGCGGCAATCAGCAGGGCCAGCGCCAGCAGCAGGAAGGGCCCGCCCCACAAAAGCCATGTGCTGCGCTTGAGCGGCGGCCGGTAGAGCACGAAGTCACCGTAGCGCTCGGTCAGGTACTGCAGGATTTCGGCATCGCTCCTGCCCTGCCGCATGAGCGTCTGCACCTGGTTGCGCAGATCCTGCGCCAGTGGCGCGTTGGATTCGGCGATGGTCTGGTTCTGGCACACGAGGCAGCGCAGCTGGCCGATCAGCCGCTGATAGCGGGCCTCCTCGTGCGGTGTAAAGCCCGACATGTCCGCCCAGGCCGGAAACGCCAGCAGCAGACCGATCAGGAACGCGCGCATCAGCCGGGCTCCTGCTGTAGCTGACGGACCAGCGGCAGCAAGGTCTGCTCGAGGTCCTGATGCGTGATCGCACCGATGTGCTTGTGACGGATGCGTCCCTGCTTATCCAGGACGAAGGTTTCCGGCACGCCATACACGCCCCAGTCGAGGCCCGCACGCCCTTCCGCATCGAAGACGCTGTCCCGATAGGGATTGCCGAAACGCGCCAGCCAGGCCAGCGCTTCGTCCCACTGATCCTTGTAATTGAGCCCGTAAATGGGTACTTCGGCCTGCCGGGCCAGCTCCAGCAGCAGCGGGTGCTCGTCGCGACAGCTGGCACACCAGCTGGCCCAGACGTTCACCAGGCAGACCTCGCCGTGCCAGTCGATCGCGGAAACGGTCTGCTGCGGATCCGACAGGCGCGGCAGCGTGAAGGCCGGCGCCGGCTTGCCGATCAAGGGCGAAGGCACGCGGCGCGGGTCGAGCGTCAGGCCGACCGCCAGCAGCGCGAACAGCAGCGCTACGATCAGCAAGGGCAGCAGATAACGCCAGCGCATGTCAGCCTCCGGTGGCCAATGCCGGGGCTGTGCCGGCACGGGACTCGCGCAGCCGTACACGCAGGCGGTAGCGGCGATCGCTGACCGCGAGCACGCCGCCCAGCACCATCAACAGCCCGCCCAGCCAGATGCAGCGCACATAGGGCTTGTAGTACAGGCGCAGGCTCCAGGCCTCGCCGTCGAGGGGTTCGCCCAGCGCCACGTAGAGGTCGCGGTGCAGGCGCGCATGCACGCCGGCATCGGTCATCACGCTGCCCTGCGCGCGGTACAGGCGCTTTTCCGCGCGCACGGTGGCGATGCTCTGCCCATCCCGCATCAGGCTGACCAGACCGACCTGGGCGTCGTAGTTGGGGCCGGTCTCCTCGCGTACGCCATCGAAGCGGTACTCGAAGCGGCCGATGGAGGCGCTCTCACCCGGCTGCAGGCGCACGTCGCGCTCGACGCTGTAGGCCGAGGTCAGAGTCACGCCCAGCACGAACACACCGAGGCCGAAATGGGCCAGGTTCATGCCCCATACGCCGGCCGGCACGCGGCCCGCGCTGCTGCGCGCCCAGCGCAGGACGTCCGCCACCGCGGTGAGCATGGCCCAGAACGCGAGCACCAGCGCCGCGCAGACCATGACGCTGCCGCTGCGTATCGCCAGCCACGGGAAAACCGAACCCAGCAGGAGCGCCAGCGGCGCCGCGTATGCCACGCGGCGCAGCAAGGGCCAGATGCGGTTCTGCTTCCAGCGCATGGCCGCGGCGAATCCGACCAGCAGCACCAGCGGCAGCGTCAAGGGCACGAATACGGTGTTGAAATACGGCGGGCCGACCGAGATCTTGCCGAGCTTGAGCGCATCGATCACCAGGGGATAAAGCGTGCCCATGAACACCGCCGCCGCGGCGACGACCAGGAACACGTTGTTCAGCAGCAGCAGGCCTTCGCGCGACAGCAACCGCACCTCGGCGCCGGCGCTGAACTGCGGCGCACGCCAGGCATACAGCAGCAGCGAGCTGCCGATGACGATGCCCATGAAGATGAGGATGAAGACGCCGCGTGCCGGATCGGTCGCAAACGCATGCACCGAGACCAGCACGCCGGAGCGCACCAGGAAGGTGCCGAGCAGCGACAGCGAGAACACGGTGATCGCCAGCAGCACGGTCCAGCTCTTGAACACGCCACGCTTTTCGGTCACCGCGAGCGAATGGATCAGCGCCGTGCCGACCAGCCAGGGCATGAAGGAGGCATTCTCGACCGGATCCCAGAACCACCAGCCGCCCCAGCCCAGCTCGCGATAGGCCCACCAGCTGCCCAGCGTGATGCCGAAGGTCAGGAACAGCCAGGCGCTGGTTGTCCAGGGGCGGGTCCAGCGCGTCCAGGCGGTGTCCAGCTTGCCGCTGACCAGGGCGGCGATGGCAAAGGCGAAGGCCACCGAGAAGCCGACGTAGCCCATGTACAGCATCGGCGGATGGATGATGAGGCCGGGATCCTGCAGCAGCGGGTTGAGGTCGCGTCCCTCCTGCGCCGCCGGGAACAGCCGCTCGTAGGGGTTCGAGGTCAGCAGCATGAACAGCAAAAAGCCGACGCTGATGGCGCCCATGACCGCCAGCACGGTGGCGCGCACGTCCGTCGGCAGGCTGCGACTGAACACTGCCACCGCCAGCGTCCAGGTGGCCAGCATCAGCACCCACAGCAGCAGCGAGCCCTCGTGCGCGCCCCAGACGGCGGCGATGCGGTACATCAGGGGCAGCTGGGTGTTCGAGTTCTGCGCCACGTAGGCAACGCTGAAGTCGTTGACCACGAAGGCATGGGTCAGCACCGCAAAGGCCAGCAGAATGAAGACGAACTGCCCGACCGCCGCGGGCTGGGCCAGCGCCAGCCACTGCGGCTCGCGGCGCAGCAGGCCGGCGAATGGCACCAGCGCCTGAACCAGCGCCAGACACAGGGCCAGCACCAGCGCGTAATGACCGAGTTCAGGGATCACGGCGACTTCCGCATGCGTACCGGCATGCAGGGCTGGCCGGGGCTTTTGTTGAGGCTCGCCACGACCTCCGGCGGCATGTAGTTCTCGTCGTGCTTGGCCAGCACCTCGTCGGCCTGGAATACGCCCTGCCCGTCCAATCGGCCGTGCACGACGATGCCCTGCCCCTCACGGAACAGGTCGGGCAGGATGCCGGTGTATTCCACCGCCAAGCGGTTGGCACAGTCAGCGACCACGAAACGTACGCGCAGGCTGCCGGCTTCGCGCTGGACGCTGCCGGCCTCGACCAGGCCGCCGACGCGGAAGCGCGCGCCTGGCGGTACCTCACCGGCGGCCACCTGGGTGGGGTCGTAGAAATACAGCAGGTTCTCCTCGAAGGCGCTGAGCATCAGCGCCGTCGCCCCGGCCAGTCCCGCTGCCAGCACGGCCAGCAGCAGCATGCGTTTCTGCCGCCGGGTCATGGCGCCGCCTTCCGGGCGCGGATCTCGTCGCGGATCTCGCGCCGCAGCCGGCGATCACGCAGCAGCGGTGCAATCACATTCCACAGCAACACGACGAAGGTCAGGCCGTAGCTCGCGAGGATATAAGGGCCATGGCCGGCGGGATCGAGTAATTCGGCAAGGTTCATTGCAGCACATCCTCCACCCAGCGGCTGCCCCGCTCGCGATCCAGCAGCTCCGAGCGCATGCGCAGCAGCACCAAGGTGAAGTACAGCAGGTTGAAGGCCAGCGCCATCAATAATAACGGCCACAGCATGTCAGGGTGAACCGTGGGCCTGGTCGGGTTGGCCAGGATCGGCCCCTGGTGCAGCGTGTACCACCACTCGACCGAGTAGTGGATGATCGGG
>DATLYR010000217.1 GCA_035574475.1 Nevskiales bacterium
AGCGCCTCGGCGAAGCGCGCGTCCGGCTGGCGCGCCGCCAGCCGGGCCGCGGCCGGCGCGGCCGCCGGGTCTGTCTGCAGCTCCTGCAGCAGCCGTTCGATCAGCACGCCGGTCTTGTCCGGCTCCGGGAACACCACGTCGAAGCCGACCACCTGCACGCCATAGTGATCGAACAGCTCGTCCAGCAGCCGGGCCAGGCGGTCGCGCGGCCAGGGCCACTGGCCCTCGACCGCCAGGCTGCGCTCGTCGATGTCGACGATGACCACGCGCTGATCCACGCGATTTGGCATGGTGAGCCGCACGCGCGCGTCGTAAAAGAAATTCTCGACCTGCACCAGCAGGCCCCAGCTAAGGACACCGAAGCCGTGCAACAGGAACAGCAGCAGCACCGCAGCGCTGATCCCGAGCCGGGCAGCGCGTGCGCGACGGCGTTTACCCCCCCCCGATGACATACCCATTGCGCTGACTCTAGCTCAGTCGGACAGACCGCGCAGGTCCGGGCCGGCCGGTGTATGAAGGCTATTGCGGCAGACGGTCCGGGCAGTGAAACTAGACGGGTCCATCAAGTGCTGGTGACCCGGGAAACCATGTGACCGCCGCCATCGACCCCACCGTGTTCGAGAGGTTCATCCCTCTCAACAAGCTCAGTGCGAAAGGCCGCGAGGCGCTGATCATGGGCAAGGGCATCTCGCAGGTCGAGATACCGCGCGAGGTCTATCTGTTCAAGGCCGGCCAGTCCGTTTACGACACGCTGTACGTGCTGGAAGGCAAGGTCGAGCTGTTGACGCCGCCGCCGGACGAGCGCGTACAGGGCTCGGTCACGGGCGGCAGCCCGGAATGCCTGCAGCCGATGCCCAACCAGGTGCCGAGCCAGATCAGCGCCGTGGCGGCCACCGATGTGCGCCTGCTCAAGGTCGACAGCAACCTGCTCAACAGCGTGCTCGCCTGGGACCAGCCGGAGCCGGCGTCCGGCCCCGCCGCCAGTGCGACCCGCCCGGCCAATGCTGCGGTGGCGGAAACCAGCGACTGGATGAGCAATTTCCTCTGCATCCGCGGCTTCCAGCGCGTGCCCCCCGAAAACCTGCAGAGCGTGTTCATGAAGATGGACTCCATTACCGTCAATGCCGGCGACGTGGTGATCAAGCAGGACACGGAGGGCGATTATTTTTACGTGATTGCGGAGGGGCGCTGCCGGGTGAGCCGCGAGGTGCCCGGCAAGCCGGCAGTCAAGCTCGCGGAGTTCGGCCCCGGCGCCTGCCTGGGCGAGGATGCGCTGATCTCGGGCGACAAGCGCAACGCGACCATCACCATGATCACGCCCGGCAAGCTCATGCGCCTGCCCAAGCAGGATTTCGTCAAGCTGCTCAAGGAGCCGATCACCCGCCCGCTGTCGCTCAGGCAGGCGCAGGAACTCATCGGAAAGGGCGCGCAGTGGCTGGACGTGCGCATGCCGGTGGACCGCAAGAGTCCTGCGATGGCGGGCAGCACCAGCATCCCGTTCTTCATCCTGCGCAGCCGCCTGTCCACGCTCGACCGCGGTAAGACCTACGTGGTCTATTGCGAGAACGGGCAGCAGAGCTCGGTGGCCGCCTACCTGCTGTGCAAGGAAGGCATCGACGCCTATTTTTTGAAGGGCGGACTGGTCGCCGAAGCCGCAAAGGCTTAGTCATGCGCTTCGCGCATGCCTAGGCCCGCGTCCGCGGGCCCACCCTCGACAAGCAAACCAGACAAGACCTACGGCAATCTCTCCAGAACCCTCTTCCTCGGCCGTCCTGCCAGGCTGAAGCCGTGGCCGTGCGCCAGCAGGTAGGCCAGCCACTTGTTCAGCAGCAGGTTGCGGCCCCAGCGCCCCTGCAGCATCGGGCCCAGCTCGCGGTCCAGGTCGCGCAGCACCGCGCAGTGCGCGTGCGGCCCGACGCGCAGCGCCTCGGCCAGCGCCACGTCGCGGTACACGCGGATGTCCACGTCCGGCTCCACCAGCACCACCCCCGCCTCCTCGAAGCGGTAGCTGAGGTTGAGCGTCACCGTGTAGCGCGAGCGCTCCAGCACGCGCAGGTGCAGCTCGCGATCCAGCGCGCTGCGTGACACGGCGGCGTCGAACGGAAAATCCGGCTCCGGCAGCAGCTGCGACAGGCGCGCGTAGCTGTCCTCGTACAGCGCCATCAGGCGTGTCAGGCTCGACGAGCGCCCCCGCAGCAATGTGTGGATGGTCGCATCCATGACCGGACTATAAGATACCCACCGGCGCCGCGCCATCACGAAAATCATCCCATGCAGATCCGCGAAATCCGCTGCACGCCCTTCCAGGACCAGCGCCCCGGCACCGCCGGGCTGCGCAAGAAGGTCCGTGTCTTCCAGCAGCCGCATTATCTCGAAAGCTTCGTGCAGGCGGTGTTCGACGCCCTGCCCGAACGCGGCAGCGGCGTGCTGGTGGTCGGCGGCGACGGGCGCTATCACAACCGCCAGGCCATCCAGACCGTCATCGCCATGGCCGCGGCCCATGGCTACCGCCGGGTCGTGGTCGGCCAGCATGGCCTGCTGTCCACGCCGGCGGCCTCGCACGTCATCCGCGTGCACAAGGCCAACGGTGGCTTCCTGCTCACCGCCAGCCACAACCCGGCCGGGCCGGAGGGCGATTTCGGCATCAAGTACAACCTCGCCAGCGGCGGCCAGGCCTCCGAATCCCAGACCGAGGCGATCTACGCCTGCAGCCGGCAGCTCACGCGCTACCGCATCGCCGATCTGCCGGCGGTGGATATCGACCGCCGCGGCCTGCAGGACTTCGGCGGCTTCGCCGTGGAGGTCATCGACCCGGTGGACGATTACGCGCGCCTGATGCAGACGCTGTTCGACTTCGATCGCATCCGTGATCTTCTGCGCACCGGCTTCCGCCTGCGTTTCGACGCCATGCACGCGGTCACCGGGCCCTACGCGCGGCGCATCCTGGTCGAGCAACTCGGCGCCCCGCAAGACAGCCTGTGGAACGCCGCACCGCGCGAGGATTTCGCCGGCGGCCATCCCGACCCGAACCTGGTGCATGCCCGGCCGCTGGTGGACGCGCTGTTCGCGCCGGACGCGCCGGATTTCGGCGCGGCTTCCGACGGCGACGGCGACCGCAACATGATCCTGGGCCGCGGCCTGTTCGTGAGCCCCGGGGACAGCCTGGCGGTGCTGGCGGCCAATCTGCACGTCTCGCCGGGCTACCGCGAGGGCCTCGCCGGGGTGGCCCGCTCGATGCCGACCTGCCGCGCACTCGACGTGGTGGCCGCGCGTCTCGGGCTGCCCTGCTACGAGACCCCGACCGGCTGGCGCTTCTTCTGCAACCTGCTCGAGGCCGGCCGCATCACGCTCTGCGGCGAGGAGAGCTTCGGCACCAGCTCCAGTCACGTGCGCGAGAAGGACGGCCTGTGGGCGGTGCTGGCCTGGCTGGACCTGCTGGCAGCGCGGCGTATCTCGGTAGCCGAGATCATGCGCGACCACTGGACGCGCTTCGGCCGGCATTACTACGTCCGCCACGACTACGAAGAACTGCCCGCCGATCGAGCACAGGCGGTGATGGCGACGCTGCGCGAAGCGCTCGGCACGCTGCCGGGCCGCAGTCTGGCGGACCTGTCAGTAACCGCCGCGGACGATTTCTGCTACCACGATCCGGTGGACGGCAGCGAGAGCCGGGGCCAGGGCCTGCGTGTCGTGTTCGGCGATGCCGCGCGCATCGTGCTGCGTCTGTCCGGCACCGGCACCGCCGGCGCCACCCTGCGCCTGTATCTGGAGCGCTACGCAACCGCCGCCGACCGCCTGGCGCTCGATCCCGCCGCCGTGCTGGCGCAGCTGGCGCAGGTCGCCGACG
The DNA here is from genome assembly GCA_035574475.1 of Nevskiales bacterium. Taxonomy (NCBI): domain Bacteria; kingdom Pseudomonadati; phylum Pseudomonadota; class Gammaproteobacteria; order Nevskiales; species Nevskiales bacterium. Next base: position 3,848 of record DATLYR010000217.1, read on the forward strand.
CGCTGGCCGGCATCCGGCGCATCACCGGCCGCGCAGAGCCTGATGTCGTGACCTAAGAAATAGAACAGGATGGTCAGGATTTAACAGGATGAACAGGATAAGAGCTTTCTTGCTCCAAGAAAGAATCCATCCTGATCATCCTGAAGCGTCCTGTTAATCCTGTTCTATTTCTTAAAAATGCCGGCGCTCGATCTTCTTCTCCAGCATGATCAGGGTCGCGATCTCCTCGATGGACATGTTGGCGGTGTTCACGAACGGGATGTTGTTGCGCGTGTACAGTTGCTCGGCCTGGCGCAGCTCGAAGCCGACCTGGTGCAGTGAGGCATACTTGCTGCCCGGACGGCGCTCGCTGCGCACCTGGTGCAGGCGCTCGGGCTCGCTGGTCAGACCGTAGAGCTTGGCCTGGTACTTGAGCAGGGCCGCCGGCAGCCGCGCCTTCTCCAGGTCGTCGTCGGTCAGCGGGTAGTTGGCCGCGAACACGCCGTGCTGCATGGCCATGTAAATGCAGGTCGGCGTCTTGCCGCAGCGCGAGGGGGCGATGATGATCACCTCGGCGCGGTCGTAGTCCTTGACCGTCTGGCCGTCGTCGTGGTGCAGCGCGTAGTTCATCGCCTCCATGCGCGCCCTGTAGCTGCTCTCGTCTGCCACGCCGTGGGCCCGGCCGATCGCGTGCGAGGATTTGACGTGCAGTTCCTGCTCGATCGGGCCGATGAAGGTGTCGAACAGGTCCAGGAACAGGCCGTCGGCGGTGCGCAGGATGCCGCGTATCTCGTCACTGACCGTGGTACTGAATATAATTGGCCGCAAACCGCTGGTTTTGGCCGCATGATTCACGTACTCGACCGTGGTGCGCGCCTTGTCCGCCGAGTTGATGAACGGCAGCGTCATCTGCTTGAACTCGGCCTCGTCGAACTGGGTCAGCAGCGTATGCCCAAGCGTTTCGGCCGTGATGCCGGTACGGTCGGAGATGAAGAAAACCGGGCGCTTCTGATCCAAGTCGGTTCCACCTAGGGTAGGTCAATGTCGAACAGTTACGTCATTCCCTTCGACCGGCTCCGCATGACCGACGTCGAGCGCGTGGGCGGCAAGAACGCCTCGCTGGGCGAGCTGATCAGCCAGCTGAGCCAGGCCGGCGTCAGCGTGCCGACCGGGTTCGCCACCACCGCCGAAGCCTACCGGGAGTTCCTCAAGCATGACAAGCTCGACCAGCGCATCGATGCCGCGCTGAAAACACTGGACGTGGATGACGTCGAGGCGCTGGCCAGGACCGGCGCCCAGATCCGCAAATGGGTCGTGGACGCTCCCTTCCCCAAAAAGCTCGACGAGGAAATTCGCGCCGCCTTCGCCGCGCTGGCCGCGGACAGCGGCCCGGACCCCGCCTTCGCCGTGCGCTCCTCGGCCACCGCCGAAGACCTGCCGGACGCCTCCTTCGCCGGCCAGCAGGAAACCTTCCTCAACGTGCGCGGCATCGACAACGTCATGCACGCGATCAAGGACGTGTTCGCCTCGCTGTTCAACGATCGCGCCATCTCCTACCGCGTGCACCAGGGCTACGAGCACAGCCAGGTGGCGCTGTCCGCCGGCGTGCAGCGCATGGTGCGCTCCGACATTGGCGCCTCGGGCGTGATGTTCACCATCGACACCGAGTCCGGCTTCAAGGACGTGGTGTTCATCACCGCCTCCTGGGGGCTGGGCGAGGCCGTGGTGCAGGGCTCGGTCAACCCGGACGAGTTCTACGTCTACAAACCGAACCTCGCCGCGCAACGCCCCGCGATCCTGCGGCGCACGGTCGGCGCCAAGGCCATCAAGATGGTCTACTCGCAGGACAAGCGCATCGGCAGGACGGTGGAAACCGTCGAGGTGCCGGCCGCCGAGCGGCTGAAGTTCTGTCTCACCGATGCCGACGTCGAGGCGCTCGCCAGGCAGGCCGTCATCATCGAGCGGCATTACGGCCGCCCGATGGACATCGAGTGGGGCAAGGACGGCATCGACGGCGAGATCTACATCCTCCAGGCCCGCCCCGAGACGGTGAAGGCGCAGGCCTCGCCCGATTCGCTCAAGCGCTATCGGCTGAAGACCCGCTCGAAGGTGCTGGTGAGCGGACGCGCCATCGGCCAGAAGG
>DATLYR010000218.1 GCA_035574475.1 Nevskiales bacterium
TGCTGCCGCGGCTGCAGCCCTTCGCGCCCAACCAGGTCCGTATCGACCTGGACCAGGCGCCGCTGGACGTGTATATCGATCAACCGACACAGCGCGTAGTGACGGGGCAGCGCAGCGGCCACCGCGTGGCCTTCAATGCCCGCCGGCTGCGCATGGCGCGCTTCCGGCTGCAGCTGCCGGACGGCAGGCCGGTGCCGCTCGGCGCCGAGATCGAGGTGCTGGGGCTGGAAGAGCGCTTCATCGTCGCCGAGCAGGGCGAGAGTTACATCGCCGTGCCTTCGCCGCGCGCCAGCCTGCGCGTGCGCTGGAACGGCAGCCGTTGCGCGCTGGATCTCGATCTGCCAGCGCCGAGCGAACGGCCGGCGGAACTGGGCGTGCGGACATGCGAGGTGCAGCCATGAAGCGAGTCGGGGCGATGGGCCTGCTGCTGGTGCTGTCGGGCGGGGCCCAGGCCGCCGACTGCACACTGAGCCTGACCGACATCAACTTCGGTGCGATATCGCAGCTCAACCCGGACCCGGTGGATGTGCAGGGCAGCCTGACCGTCCAATGTCAGGCCGAGGCGGGCGATCTGGAAGGTCTGCCCCTGACCGCGACCGTGGATTACTCGATCAGCATGAACGGCGGCGGCAGCGGCAGCGCGGTGGCGCGTGCCATGTCGGGTCTGGGTCTGGGCGCTAGCCTTGGCTACAACATTTACGTCGACGCCGGGCGGCAGATGGTGTGGGGTGACGGCAACAACGGTACCCAGGTCGTCGGTGGCCAGTTCGTATTCACCGAGCTGGAAGTGCTGGCCGGTACCCAGAAATCCGCCGATCACATCAGCTATGCCCGCATCCCGCCGGGCATCAATGTTCCGCCGGACACGTACACGGATACGGTGACTGTCACGCTCACTTTCTAGTGCCGCGTTGGATGGCCGTTATGCTGTTGGCCTCCCGTTCATGAACCGCGGCGGTCCTGCAGGACGGCGAGGCTGAACAGTGCGCGTGCCAGATAGGTGTTGAGTCGTACACGGCGGCGTTCGAGATCATCCAGGTACAGCCTGCGCAGTTCGTCGTGTACGGCTGCGCGGGCGCCGGCGAAGATGGCCTGGTGACCTGCGGTGCGCGTGTCCCGCGGATGTGTCACTGAGCCAGCCAGTTCATCCTCGCAATAGTGCAGGATATCCAGCTCGTCCTCGACGCGGGCGTAGCGGGCACTGGCCTGCGCCTCGATGAATTCGCCGGGTTGTGCGAGCCGTTGCACGAGGGGGCGCGGGTCGCCGGACGATTCGCGCAAGGCGGTTTCGAGCGCGCGCAGCCGGGCAACTTCCGCTTCATAGCGCTGGATGGCGTGGCGATAGGCCGCAGCGGCCTGGTCCCAGGCGCGCAGGCGCTGCTGGGCATAGGCGCTGGCCAGCAGGGCTTCCTGCACGGCCGGATCCTGCGTGCCGCGCTGCGTGAGCACCTGCCAGGGCTTGAGCGCGCGCCGGAAGCGCTCCGCGCCCTTCACTTCGGGCTCGAAGGGAAACTCGTGGAAGAAGCCCATGACCGTGGTCGCATACTGCCGGTACCCGTTGGGCGCGAGCTCGGCCCAGCCGAGCCCGAGCAGGGCGCGGTTGGAGTAGGGGCCCTCGAGGCTCACGCGGCGGAAGAACGGCCGCGCCGTGCCGCCTTTCTGCGCCGCCAGCCAGGACCAGCCGAGCGTGAGCAGCATGCGGTCGCGCAGCGCGATCTCTTCCGCCGTCTGCACCGGCGCCTGGCTCAGCTCGTCCAGCAGCCGGCGGCCCTGCGCGGCGCTGCGCTTGTCGCCGATCATGGCCAGCGCCAGGTTGTAGCGCTCGAACACGTCGCCCTGGCGGCGCTCGGCTACGGCCTGCAGCGCAGGCAGCGCGTCGGCTGACCGCTGCTGCAGCAGACGCAGGCGGCCGAGCAGCAGATCGCGCGTGCGGGCCTGCTCCGGCGCCAGCGGCTCGCGCAGGCGGCGCAGTGCATGTTCGGTATTGGGGAATTCTTCGCGCCGCAGCAGCTCGCGTGCCTGTCGCAGCCAGTAGTCGTTGTGCTGCGCGTCGCTCCAGCGGCCGTCCAGTTCGCGGCTGACGAAGTCGGCGCGGGTATAGGCGTTCAGCTGCTGGTGCCAGGCCAGCCACTCGATCGCTGCCGCAGCCTCGCGGCCGTCGATGACACCCTGCCGTTCGTCCGCCAGCACCGGCAGCACCGCGCAGGCCGGGGCTGCGGTTTGCGCCAGATGGCCGGCCAGCCGCTGTTTCAGTTCCGGCGGCAGTTCGGGCGCAGTCTGGGCCTCCACCCCGCGCAGCCCGCCGATGAGCAGGACGGCCAGTAAGAGCAGGCGGGCAGGGTGACGGGACAGGGGCGGCAGTTGCATGGCGGTATTCGTGGCATGACAGACGGGCGCAGTCGCGCCACGCCAGGCTATAGGGTAGCAATTGCGGGCGCATGACGTGCCCGCCCGGTTCGAGTGGGGCTACAGGCGTGCCGGTAATGCGGCACGGATGGTTTTGGCGCTGCGCCGCGTCAGTGACTTGCTGACCTCGCCCACCACACACTTGCGCGTGCGTTCGTCCAGCGTACGGCGGATCATGCCGAGCACCTCGGGCTCCGCCACCAGGTAGATGCGGTCGAAGCGGTCCACCGTGCGCGCGGCGCGCAGGCGCTGGCCGATGCGGCGCGCGAAACTGTCCACCGCCTCGCGGTGCGGCTTGGCGCGCTCGCCGAAGGAATGCGTCCCGCGACCGGACGAATTGGCCTTGCGGCCGGGACGGTCGGAGGTGAGCTTGCGCTCCGGCGTGCGTGCCTCCGGGTTGACCAGGGTGTCCAGCTCGTGCAACCCGCTGTTGGCCGGCCCGGCGGCGAACAAACGGGCGCGGGCGGCGTCCGCCGCCATGATGCAGACGCGGTGGGGGGCATTCAGTTCATCGCGGTAACGACGCATGTCGGGCCTCCGTATCGATAGCGTTATCCATCCCGGTTAAGACCGTATTGACCCGGATCGAGGTTCCCGGTGGGGTGAACCGCCTCGGCTTTTCCGTAAGCTTCGTGCTTTGAGAGGATGGGGCATATGGACAAGTCTACTACGCTCTACCTGTCGCACCCGGACTGCCTGCGACACCGCATGGACGCCGACCACCCCGAGTGCCCGGCGCGTGTGACGGCCATCGAGGACCGGCTCAGGGCCGCGGGCCTGTTCGACTTGCTGCAGCGCGAAGAGGCACCCAAGGCCAGCCGCGAGCAGCTGGAGCGCGTGCATGACGCGCGCTATGTGCGTCGCATCCTGGAAAGCCGGCTGGAACCGGGCGAGCAGCGCCTGCTCGATCCCGACACTTATATGAATGCCCATACCGCCGACGCCGCCCTGCGCGCGGCCGGGGCCGTGGTGCGGGCGGTAGACCGGGTGCTTGCAGGCGAAGTACGTACGGCGTTCTGCAACGTGCGGCCGCCGGGCCACCACGCCGTGCGCGCGCAGGCGATGGGCTTCTGCTTCTTCAACAACGTCGCCGTCGGCGCGCGCCATGCCATCGCGGTGCACGGACTCGCACGGGTGGCGATCATCGATTTCGACGTGCACTTCGGCAACGGCACGGCAGACACCTTCGCCGATGACCCGTCGGTCATGCTGTGCTCGTCCTACCAGTATCCGCTATATCCGCTCGCCGGACCCGCACCCGGCTGCGAGCGGCTGATCAATGTGCCGCTGCCGCCCGGCAGCGGCGGTGCCGAGTTCCGGGCTGCGGTGGCGGCGGCCTGGTTCGGGCCGCTGGCGGCATTCCGCCCGGAGCTGCTGTTCTTTTCCGCCGGCTTCGACGCGCATGCCGCGGACCCGCTGGCCAGCCTGCGGTTGTGCGAGGATGACTTCGCCTGGGTTACGCGCGAGGTACTGCGCGTGACGCAGGCGTCCACCGCCAACCGCGCGGTTTCCACGCTCGAAGGCGGCTACGACCTGGACGCGCTCGGCCGCAGCGCGGCCGCTCACGTGGCGGTGCTGGTGGACCCGGCCTAGCGCGGGTGGTGACGGTGTTGCGGCAGTGGCCGCGCTCGTAGCGTTCGCTGGCGGGCTAGAATGGGACATGAGCGGAAGACCGGCGGAGCCTTTGCGCCCCCGTACGCCAGCTGCAGGCGAGACGCCGGCACAGGATCTGCGGCTGCGTCTGCTCAGCTTCAATATCCAAGTCGGGCTCGATACGCGCCGCTACGCGCATTACGTGACCCGTGCATTGCGGCACGCCTTGCCATGGAAGGGCCATCACACCAGCTTGGACCGCATCGCCGAGCTGATCGGTGACTACGACTTCGTTGCGCTGCAGGAAGCCGACGCCGGCAGCCTGCGCACGCGTTTCCTGAACCAGATGGAGTACCTGGCCAGGCGTGCGGGTTTCGTGCACTGGGGCTACACCGTGACCCGTGACCTGCATCCGGTGGCGCGGCATTGCCTGGGCTATCTCAGCCGGTGCGCGCCGACCCGGCACGAAGAACACCGCCTGCCGTCGCCGATCCCCGGCCGCGGGGCGATGCTGGTCAAACTGGGGCCGGAGGCGGGCGGCCTGTGCGTGATCGTCACCCATCTTTCGCTCGGGCCGGCTGCGCGGCGCCGTCAGCTGGATTACATCAGTCACCTGGCGGAACAGCCGGGGCCGACCGTGGTGATGGGCGACATGAACTGCGAACCGGGGGTGCTGCGCGGTCACGGTCGGCTGCGGCAGAGCGGGCTGTGGCTGCCGGCCGAGACGCCGGCCACGTTCCCGAGCTGGCGCCCGAGCCGCAGCATCGACCATGTACTGGTCTCGTACGACGTCGTCATCCATGAACTGAAGACGTTGCCGGCGCTGGGCTCCGATCATTTGCCGCTGGCGGTGGAGATCGGCGTGGCTGGGCGTCAGCCGGTTGCTGCGCCGGCAGGGCAATGAGGCATATTCGCTATAATCCTGCATCACGCAACCCGCCCTCGTAGCTCAGTGGATAGAGCAACCGCCTCCTAAGCGGTAGGTCACAGGTTCAACTCCTGTCGAGGGCGCCACCTTCAGGTGCGCAGACATGGACCGGCTGGAACGCTTCTACCGCATCGACCAGCTGCTCAACGAGCGGCGTACGGTGCCGCTGCCGGTATTCCTGGACGAGCTGCAGGTTTCGCTGGCGACCTTCAAGCGCGACCTCGAATACATGCGCAGCCGCTTCAACGCGCCGATCGAATGGGACCGCGAGTTGCGCGGTTACCGCTGGGGCAAGGCCGCGGCGCAGGCGCCGAAGTACGAGCTGCCGGGCCTGTGGTTCAACCCCTCCGAGATCCACGCGCTGCTGACCATGCAGCAGCTGCTGCACGAGCTGGAGCCGGGCCTGCTGACGCCGCATGTGGCGCCGCTGCTGGCACGCCTGGAAGCGCTGCTCGAGGCCGGCGAGGGCCCGGCGCGGCAGGTGCGCAGCCGGGTGCGTGTGCTGCACATGGCGCGGCGCGCCGGCAAGCTGCCGAACTTCGGCGTGGTGGCGCGTGCGCTGCTGGACCGGCGCCGGCTGCAGATCGCCTACTACAACCGCGAGCGCGACGAGTTGAGCGCGCGCACGGTATCGCCGCAGCGGCTGGTGCACTACCGCGACAACTGGTACCTCGACGCCTGGTGCCATCTGCGCGACGACCTGCGCAGCTTCGCGCTGGACGCCGTGCGCGAGGCCGCCGTGCTGGACCAGAAGGCGAAGGATGTGCCGGAGAAGGAACTGAGCGAGGTGCTCGGCAGTGCGTACGGTATCTTTTCCGGACGGCCGAAGGCGCGCGCAAAACTGCGCTTCAGCCCGCTGCGTGCGCGCTGGGTGTCGCAGGAGGCCTGGCACCCGGACCAGAAGGGCACGTTCGACGACCAGGGCCGTTACGTGCTGGAGGTCCCGTACGCCGACGACCGCGAGCTGATCATGGACATCCTCAAGTACGGCCCTGACGTCGAGGTGCTGGGGCCGGCGGAATTGCGCCGCAAGGTCGCCGAGCGGCTGGCCGAGGCCGCGCAGCGCTATAGATGAACTCGTCATCCCCGCACAGGCGGGGATCCGGTCGAGCACGACGCTTTCTGCTGGCGGTCCGCTTTCGCGGCAACGACAGTGCAAGTCATTGTTTTCTCGCCTGTAAAAAAGTGGCTCATGCCATGAGCCAGTCTTGGGCGCATGCTGCTCCTCAAGTTGCACACCACAGGAGCCGTCATGCGATATCCCATCTTGTCTTCGAAGCCGCATCAGGATCGCGCACTGCCACTGCTGGCCGAAACCCTGCTCTCAGCGTTGGCCAGCTGCGCGGTCGTGCTGGTGCTCGCCTTGCTGCTGTCACTGGAAAGCTGGGTGGTCACCACAGCGGGCTGACTGCGCCGGCCGCGGCCCGTCGCCACCAGTTTCTCCTCCTCCGCCGCGCAAGCGGCAAGCCCTTGGGCAGGCATGAATTCCCCGTCATGCCTGCTTTTTCTCGGGCGCGTTTTGATGTCTGTGGGTAATTGAAATATCCGTGGCATTTCATGCCGCGCTGCGGCATGCTTGGCGCCCGACGGGATTCGTCCGGAAAGCGAGGGAATTCAAGGCATGAACGACAAGATCGTCCGTATCGCGAATGGCCAGGGTTTCTGGGGTGACAGCTTCACCGGGCCGGTGCGCCTGGTGGAAGAGGGTCCGCTGGATTACCTCACCCTCGACTACCTGGCCGAAGTCACCATGAGCATCATGCAGAAGCTCAAGGAGCGCGACCCGAGCGCGGGCTACGCGACCGATTTCCCCGAGCTGCTGCGCCGCATCCTGCCCAGCTGCAAGAAGAAGGGCATCAAGATCGTGGCCAATGCCGGCGGCGTGAATCCCAAGGGCTGCCGTGATGCCATCCAGAAGGTCGTGCAGGAACTGGGGCTGAAGGGCGTCAAGATCGGCATCGTGGAGGGCGACGACATCCTCGCGCGTCTGCCGCAGCTGATCGAGAGCGGCGAGAAGTTCGCCAACCTCGACACCGGCGCCGACATCAGCACCGTGCTCGATCGCGTGACCAGCGCCAACGTTTACATCGGCGCCAAACCCATTGCCGATGCGCTTGCCCAGGGCGCGGACGTGGTCATCACCGGCCGCGCCACCGATCCGTCGCTGGTGGTCGGGCCGCTGCTGCATGCCTTCGGTTGGTCCATGGACGAGTTCGACAAGCTTGCGGCCGGCACCGTCATGGGCCATATCCTCGAGTGCGGACCGCAGTGCACCGGCGGCAACTACACCCACTGGCGCCAGGTGAAGGATTTCGCGCGCATCGGCTGGCCGGTGGCCGAGGCCAGCGCCGACGGCAGCTTCGTCATCACCAAGCACGACGGCACCGGCGGCCTGGTGAACCTGGAGACCGTTACCTCGCAGCTGCTCTACGAGATGGGCGATCCCAGGCGTTACCTGGGCCCGGACTGCATCGCGGATTTCACCACCATCCAGCTGGCCCAGGACGGCAAGGATCGCGTGAGGGTGACGGGCATCAAGGGCTCGGCGCCGACCGACACTTATAAAGTGTCCATGTCCTACCACAACGGTTACAAGATCAACGGCGCGCTGGTGGTGACCGGGCCGGACGCGGTGGAAAAGGCCAAGCTCTGTGCCGAGATCATCTTCGCGCGGCTGGCGATGTACGGCCTGCGTCTGCCGCCCGAGGATCGTTTCGTGGAGATCCTCGGGACCAACGTCTGTTACCAGGGCATCGTGCCGCCGCCGGAGCAGCCGGCCGAGGTGCTGCTGCGGGTCGGCGCCAAGGGCAAGGACAAGCGCCTGCTGGCCTTCCTCGGCCGCGAGCTGGCGCCGCTGGTGACCGGCGGGCCGCCGGGCATCACCGGCTTTGCCGCGGGGCGCCCGACGCCGTCGCCGATCGTGGGCTACTGGCCGGCGCTGATTGACAAGAAGAAGATCAGTACCCATGTGATTGTCGAGGAGGTCTGACATGGCACGCGCAAAAGTGAAAAAGAAGTCCACGGCAGCGCGGCGCGCGGTCAAGGTGCGCGCCAAGGCCGCGGCGCGCAGGCCGGCACGCGGCACGCGGCCGGCCAAGCCACGCACGGTGCGCGTCAGGTTGATGGACATCGCCATCGCGCGCTCGGGCGACAAGGGTGCCGACAGCAACGTAGGCGTGATGGCGAAGACGCCGGAGCTGTACGAGTTCCTGCGCAAGACGCTCACGCCGGCGCGCGTGAAGGCACACTTCCGGGAAATCTGCATGGGCGGCGTGGACCGCTATGAGCTACCCAACCTGCGTGCGCTGAATTTCATCCTGCATGATTCGCTCGGCGGCGGTGGCACCGAGACGCAGAAAACCGACGCCCAGGGCAAGGTCCACGGCCTGGCGATGCTGCACATGGAGCTGGACGTGCCGGCGAAGCTGCTGCGCTAGGGTGGGCGGGGAGTACGGGCGCGCAGTTTTCATTCCCTCCCCCTTGATGGGGGAGGGCTGGGGTGGGGGTGATGCTGCCGTGTACAGACGCCCCCTCCCCCTATCCCCTCCCGCAAAGGGAGGGGGTTGTTACTTGATGGCAGCTCGCGACTTATGACGAGCCAAATACTGCAAAAACTGCACACGCAGGCCGCAGCCCGCCCGCGCCGCGTACTGCTGCCGGAAACCGGCGACCCGCGCGTGATCGAGGCGGCGCGCGAACTCGTCGCGCAAAAATTGGCGACCCCCTTGTTCCTGGCCGAGCCCGCTGAAGCGGTGCCGGGTGCCGAAGTGCTCGCCGCGCGTCCGGATGCCGCCGATTGGCAGCGGCGGGTGGATGGCAGGCTGCAGACCCTGCTGGCGGACAAAGGGCCGGATGCGATCGAGGCTGCGCGCCGCGACCCGCTGATGCGCGCGGCGGTGCTGCTGCGCCTGGGCTATGCGGATGCAGCCGTGTCCGGCTCCATCGCCACCACCGCGCAGGTATTGCGCTGCGGCCTGCGCGGCGTCGGCTTGGCGGCCGGCTCGACGCTACTGTCGAGCTGCTTCCTCATGGAATTTCCCGATCGCGTGCTGACCTTCGCCGATTGCGCCGTGGTGCCCGATCCGGACGCGGAGCAGCTGGCGCAGATCGCCATCGCTAGCGCCGCCACGCATCAGCGCCTGACAGGCGAGGTGCCGCGGGTGGCGCTGCTGTCGTTCTCCACCCGCGGTTCCGCCGAACATCCCCGGGTGGAGAAGGTGCGTGCCGCGCTGGCGCGCGTGCGCGCGCAGGCGCCGGACCTGGCGATCGACGGTGAGCTGCAGTTCGACGCCGCCTTCGTGCCCGCGATCGGCGCGAGCAAGGCGCCGGGTTCCGTAGTGGCGGGTCGCGCCAATGTGTTCGTGTTCCCGGACCTCGACGCCGGCAACATCGGCTACAAGATCGCCGAGCGCCTCGGCGGCGCCAACGCCATCGGGCCGGTGGTGCAGGGCCTGGCCAGGCCCTGGATGGACCTGTCGCGCGGCTGCAAAGCGGCGGATATCGTCAATGTCGCCGTGATTGCGGGATTGCTGGCGGGCTAGCGATTTCTGAGGATTTTCCTGCGGTTACTATAATTACCGGCGTGCCTTGTTCCAGTCTCCGTCGCCGGCCACGAACGGGCTTTAACTATTCAGAATTAGTGCTAAACTCAGGTTCGTTCGGATAACAATCTTAGTTACCATTCAGGCCTTAACCGGCCGCGCACGCAGGAGACCGCCATGCTGTTCACCCAGGAGCATTTCGAGCTGCAACGCACCGTGCGCAAGTTCATCGAACAGGAGATCAATCCGCACGTGGACGAGTGGGAGGCGCAGGAAATCTTCCCCGCGCACGAGGTGTTCAGGAAGATGGGCCGGCTCGGCCTGCTCGGCATCACCAAGCCCGAGGCCTACGGCGGGCTGGGGCTGGACTACTCGTATTCGGTGGCCTTCGCCGAGGCGCTGGGGCACTGCAGCTGCGCCGGCATCCCAATGGCGATCGGCGTGCAGACCGACATGGCCACGCCGGCGCTCGCACGCTATGGCTCCGACGAGCTGAAGAAGGAGTTCCTCGCGCCGACCATCGCCGGCGAGCTGGTGTGCTCGATCGGCGTGTCCGAGCCGGGCGCAGGCTCCGACGTCGCGGGCCTCAAGACCACCGCACGCAAGGACGGCGGCGACTACGTCATCAGCGGCAGCAAGATGTGGATCACCAATGGCATGCAGTCCGACTGGATCTGCCTGCTGGCGAACACCTCCGAAGGCAAGCCGCACATGAACAAGTCCCTGATCGTGGTGCCGATGAATGCCAAGGGCGTGACCCGTGCCAAGAAGATCAGGAAGATCGGCATGTGGGCTTCCGACACCGCGCAGATCTTCTTCGACAACGTGCGTGTGCCGCAGCGCTACCGCATCGGCCAGGAGGGCATGGGCTTCGTCATGCAGATGCAGCAGTTCCAGGAGGAGCGCATGTTCGGCGCCGCCTCGGCGCTGATCGGCATGGACCGCATGATCCAGATGACCATCGACTACACCCGCCAGCGCCAGACCTTCGGCCAGCCGATCCTCGACAACCAGACCGTGCATTTCCGCCTCGGCGAGCTGCAGACCGAGGTCGAGGCGCTGCGCGCGCTGGTCTACAGCACCTGCGAGCGCTACATCAAGAACCCGGACGACATGGAGGTGCTGAAGCTGGCCTCGATGTGCAAGCTCAAGGCCGGGCGGCTCGCGCGCGAAGTGGCCGACAGCTGCCTGCAGTACTGGGGCGGCATGGGTTATACCTGGGAGAATCCGATCGCGCGCGCCTTCCGCGACACGCGCCTTTTGTCCATCGGCGGCGGCGCCGACGAGATCATGCTCGGCATCATCTGCAAGATGATGGGCACGCTGCCCGGCAAGAAGAAGGCGCCGGTGGCGGACAAGAAGGCCGCCAACGGCTGATGCCCCGCAACCTCGCGCGAAGGTAGCCAACCAAGCCTGATTGACGGATCATGTGCATGTTTTGTAACCGCCCTTACCTGCCTGTCCTGTCCGCCAGCGGCGATCCGGTGACCTGACGACCGGATTTCCGTCCGCGCCGGCCGGGCGCGTGCGGCTGGGGCAACCAGGAGAGGAATCATGACTGTCGAACGCGATGTGATGGAGTACGACGTGCTGATCGTCGGCGCCGGCCCGGCCGGATTGTCGGCGGCCTGCCGCCTCAAGCAGCTCGCCGCCGAGGCCGGCCGCGAGATCGGGGTGTGCGTGGTGGAAAAGGGCTCCGAGGTCGGCGCGCACAGCCTCTCCGGCGCCGTCTTCGAGCCGCGCGCGCTCGACGAGCTGTTCCCGGACTGGAAGGCCAAGGGCGCGCCGCTCAACACGCCGGTCACGGGCGACGAGATCTACTTCTTCCTGAGCGGGAAGAAGGCCTTCCGGATGCCCAGCCTGTTCGTGCCCAAGACCATGCACAACGAGGGCAACTACATCATCTCGCTGGGCAAGCTGGTGCGCTGGCTGGGCCAGCAGGCGGAAGCGCTCGGCGTGGAGATCTACCCCGGCTTCGCCGCGCAGGAAGTGATCATCGACGAGAAGAACGTCGTGCGCGGCGTCACCATCGGCGACATGGGCGTGGGCCGCGACGGCCAGCCGAAGGATGGTTACACACCGGGCATCGAGCTGCGCGCCAAGTACACGCTGTTCGCGGAAGGCTGTCGCGGCCACCTGGGCAAGCGCCTGATCGCGCATTACGCGCTCGACAAGGATTCCGACCCCCAGCACTACGCCATCGGTCTCAAGGAGCTGTGGGAGATCGATCCGGCCAAGTTCAGGTCGGGCCTCGTCGTGCACGGCGCCGGCTGGCCGCTGGATCTGCTCGGCACCGGCAGCCTCGGCGGCTCCTTTCTGTATCACCTCGAGGACAACAAGGTCTCGGTCGGTCTGATCGTGGATCTGTCCTACAACAACCCCTATCTTTCGCCCTTCGACGAGTTCCAGCGCTTCAAGCATCACCCGGTCATCGCGCAGTACCTCGAGGGCGGCAAGCGCCTGGCCTATGGCGCGCGCGCGATCACCAAGGGCGGGCTCAATTCGCTGCCCAGGCTGGTGTTCCCGGGCGGGGCGCTGATCGGCTGCGACGCCGGCACGCTCAACTTCGCCAAGATCAAGGGCAACCACACGGCGATGAAGTCCGGCATGCTGGCCGCCGAGGCAGTGGCGGAGGCCCTGGCCGCCGGCCGCGACGGCGACGAGCTGGCGGGTTACGTGCAGAGGTTCCGCGACAGCTGGCTGTACGACGAGCTGTACCGCAGCCGCAACTTCGGCGTGTTCCTGCACAAGTTCGGTTCGCTGATCGGCGGTGCGCTCAACTACATCGAGCAGAACTGGTTCGGCGGCCGGCTGCCGTTCACCTTGCACGACCGCGTCCCGGATCACACGACGCTGAAACTGGCCACGCAAAGCCCGAAGATCGAATACCCGAAGCCGGACGGCAAGCTCAGCTTCGACAAGCTGTCGAGCGTGTTCCTGTCCAGCACCAATCATGAGGAAGACCAGCCGGTGCACCTGAAGCTGGCCGACCCCACGATCCCGATCGCGAGAAACCTGCCGCTGTACGACGAGCCGGCCCAGCGCTATTGCCCGGCCGGCGTGTACGAGGTGATCCGCAAGGACGGCGAGGCACGCTTCCAGATCAACGCGCAGAACTGCGTGCACTGCAAGACCTGCGACATCAAGGACCCGGCCCAGAACATCACCTGGGTCGCGCCGGAGGGCAACGGCGGGCCGAATTACGCGGCGATGTGACGCGCGTTTGTTGCGCGTGATCCCGGCGAAAGCCGGGATCCAGCGTCTCTGGCATCTGACTTAAATAAAGGCACTGGATTCCGGCTTTCGCCGGAATGACGGGAACAAGAGGAATATCCGTGAGCTACCGCTCCATCTTCAAACCCGACCTGTTCAAGGGCCAGACTATCGTCGTCACCGGCGGCGGCTCCGGCATGGGCCGCTGCACCGCGCACGAGCTGGCCGCGCTCGGCGCGCATGTGGTGCTGACCGGCCGCAAGCCGGAAAAGCTAGACGCCGTCGCCGCCGAAATCCGCGAGGACGGCGGCGAGTGCAGCACTTATGCCTTCGACATCCGCGACGAGGAGGCGGTCAAGACCAACGTGAAGCAGATGCTGGCGGCGCGCGGCCGGATCCACGGCCTGGTGAACAACGCCGGCGGCCAGTATCCCTCGCCGCTGATGGCCATCAGCAAGAAGGGCTGGGAGGCGGTGGTGGCGAACAATCTGACCGGCGGCTTTCTCATGGCGCGTGAGGTCTACAACCAGTGCATGAAGAAGCACGGCGGCTCGATCGTGAACATGGTGGCGGACATGTGGGGCGGCATGCCGGGCATGGCGCATTCCGGTGCGGCACGCGCCGGCATGGTCAACTTCACTGAGACCGCGGCGGTCGAGTGGGCCACCAGCGGCGTGCGCGTGAATGCCATCGCGCCGGGCTGGATCGCCTCCTCGGGCCTGGACCAGTACGACCCGGCCTTCACGAAGGAAGTCATCCCGAAGATGGCCGGCGAGATTCCGCTGCGGCGCCTGGGCGAGGAGGCCGAGGTGTCGTCGGTCATCGTGTTCCTGCTGTCGGAGGCCTCCGCCTTCGTCACCGGTGTATGCGTGAAGATCGACGGCGGCGCCTCGCTCAATACGAAACTGTTTCCGCTGCAACCGGCCCCGAACGCGAAGCCCTACCAGGGCTTCCACCGGGCCGTGCGCCCGAAGGCCCTCGACGTGCTGGGGAATTGACATGGCTGTCTTCGAAACCAAAATCGATACGCGCTCCGAACAGTTCCAGAAGAACCGCGAGGAGATGCTCAAGTGCATCGCCGAGTTCCGCGCGGTCGAGGAGAAGGTGCGGGCGACGGAGGAGAGCAAGCGCGACAAGTTCCACAAGCGCGGCCAGCTGCTGCCGCGCGAGCGCGTCAATCTGATGCTGGACCGCGGCTCGCCGTTCCTGGAGCTGTCCACGCTGGCCGGCTACAAGATGCACGACGACAAGGACGGCTCGCTGGCCGGGGGCAACACCATCATCGGCATCGGTTATGTCGAGGGTGTGCGCTGCATGGTCAGTGCATCGAACTTCGCCGTGAAGGGCGGCACCATGACACCCTGGGGCGTTCAGAAAGGCCTGCGCGTGCAGGAGATCGCCCTGCAGCAGAAACTGCCGGTGGTTTCGATGATCGAATCCGGCGGCGCGAATCTTCTCTACCAGGCCGAGGTCTTCATCCCGGGCGGTCGCACCTTCGCCAACCAGGCACGGCTGTCGGCCGCGGGCATCCCGCAGGTCACGGTGGTGCATGGCTCGTCCACCGCCGGCGGCGCCTACATGCCCGGCCTGTCCGATTACGTGGTGATGGTGCGCAAGAAGGCCAAGGTGTTCCTGGCCGGCCCGCCGCTGCTCAAGGCCGCGACCGGCGAGATCGCCACGGACGAGGACCTGGGCGGCGCCGAGATGCACTCGCAGGTCTCCGGCGTGAGCGAGTTCCTCGCCGAGAACGATGCCGACGGCATCCGCATCGCGCGCGAGATCGTGCGCAGCCTGGACTGGAATGCATCTCGTCCGCGTGTCGCTACCCTGCCCGTGGTCGAGCCGCTCTACGACATCGATGAGCTCTGCGGTGTCGTACCGGTGGACTATCGTCGGCCCTATGACTGTCGCGAAGTCATCGCGCGCATCGTGGACGGCTCCGACTTCCTCGATTTCAAGTACGAGTACGACCGCCAGACCATCTGCGGGCGTGCCGTGATTCAGGGGCATCCGGTCGGCATCATCGGCAACAACGGCCCGATCACCACGCGCGGCGCGACCAAGGCCGGCCAGTTCATTCAGCTGTGCTGTCAGGCCAACATCCCGATCATCTACCTGATGAACACCACCGGTTACATGGTGGGTTCCGAGAGCGAGCAGGGCGGTATCGTCAAGCATGGCTCCAAGATGATCCAAGCGGTGGCCAACGCCACCGTGCCGCAGATCACCATCGTCATCGGCGGCAGCTTCGGCGCGGGCAACTACGGCATGTGCGGCCGCGGCTTCGGCCCGCATTTCATCTTCGCCTGGCCGAACTCGCGTACTTCGGTGATGGGCGGCGAGCAGGCCGCCGGCGTGATGGAGATCATCACGCGCGACAAGTGGCGCAACGAGGGCAAGGTGCTCACCGAGAACGACGAGAAGATGCTGGCCATGATCCGCCAGAACATCATCAACCAGTTCGACAAGGAATCGCATGCGCTGGCGGCCACCGCGCGGCTGTTCGACGACGGCCTGATCGACCCGCGCGATACGCGCCGGGTACTCGGCTACACGCTGTCCATCTGCCGTGAGGCGCAGCTGCGGCCGCTGAAGCCGAACACTTACGGCGTGGCACGGATGTGAGATGCGCCGCCGTCCTCAGTTCGTCACCCCGGCGAAAGCCGGGGTCCAGCGCCTTGCGCGGAACAAAAGCACTGGATTCCGGCGGGAGCCTGCCCGGAATGCTTCAATCCGGGCCGGAATGACGGAATGACGGAATAGCGGAACACCAGACATGAATTTCACCCACGAACACGACGAGATCTACAAGACGACCCGGCAGTTCGTCGAGAAGGAGATCAACCCGTACGCCGCCGACTGGGAGCGGGCGGGCATCTTCCCGGCGCGCGAGCTGTTCCGGAAGATGGGCGCGCTCGGTCTGCTCGGTATCACCAAGCCGGCGGAATACGGCGGCCTAGGCCTCGACTACTCCTACCAGGTCGCGTTCGCGGAAGGCCTCGGCCACTGCACGGTCGGCGGTATCCCGATGGCGATCGGCGTGCAGACCGACATGGCCACGCCGGCGCTGGCACGTTTCGGCACGGACGAACTGCGCAGGGAGTACCTGGCGCCGAGCATTGCCGGCGAGCTGGTGGCCTGCATCGCGGTGAGCGAGCCGGGTGCGGGCAGTGACGTGGCCGGTATCAAGACCACGGCGCGGCGCGTGGGCGGCGACTGGGTGATCAGCGGCCAGAAGATGTGGATCACCAACGGCACCCAGGGCGACTGGGCGTGCATGCTCTGCAACACTGGCGAAGGCACGCGTCACAGCAACAAGTCGCTGATCGTGGTGCCGCTGGATGCCAAGGGCATCGACCGCAGGACCAAGCTCGACAAGCTCGGCCAGCGCTCCAGCGATACCGCCATCATCTTCCTCGACGAGGTCAAGGTGCCCGCACGCAACTTGATCGGCGAAGAAGGCAAGGGCTTCACCTACCAGATGCAGCAGTTCCAGGAGGAGCGACTGTTCCTGTCGGCCAGCATCCTCGCCAGCATGGACCGGGTGCTGGACGAAACCCTGCGCTACACCGGCCAGCGCCAGATCTTCGGCGCGCCGGTGCTGGCCAACCAGTACGTGAGCTACCGCCTGGCGGAGCTGCGCACGGAAGTCGAGGCCTGCCGCGCGCTGGTGTACCGCGCGACCGGCGAGCTGCAGGCCGGGCGCGACGTGACGCTGATGGCCTCGATGGCCAAGCTCAAGACCGCGCGCGTGGCGCGCGAGGTCTGCGACGGCTGCCTGCAGTTCTGGGGCGGGCAGGGCTATATGTGGGAGAACCCGGTGTCGCAGTTCTACCGCGACCTGCGCCTGCACTCGATCGGCGGCGGCGCCGACGAGGTGATGCTGAAGATCATCGCCAAGATGACCGCCAAGACCTGAAAGGTCTTGGCCGTCACCCCGGCGAAAGCCGGAATGACGAAAGGAAGCAGGAGCGTGGAAAAGGATTTCTACGTATATATCGTCGCCAGTCGACGCAACGGGACTTTATACGTTGGGGTCACATCAGATTTACGGCAGCGAGTTTGGCAACACAGAACGGCCGCTGTTGACGGATTCAGTCGCTGGTATGGTGTGTGCCGGCTTGTCTGGTATGAACGACACGAGAGAGCAGAATCGGCGATCTTGCGTGAAAAACGAATCAAGGAATGGAAACGTACCTGGAAGCTGGAACTGATCGAGTCCAGTAACCCCTATTGGCGTGACCTTTATGAAGAAGTCTGTCTTTGAGCGCACGTCACCCCGGCGAAAGCCGGGGCCCAGCGCCTTTGGCACAACGAAGGCACTGGATTCCGGCTTACGCCGGAATGACGGATCAGTTGGTGACTCCCCATGACCCTGCCCGAGTGTAAGAATCTGCTGCTAAGGCTGGAAGCCGGCGTGCTGCACGTCACGTTCAACCGGCCGGAGGCACGCAATGCGATGTCGCTGGCGCTGCTTAACGAGCTGTCGGCGGTGTTCGACGCCATCCACGATGACCGCAGCGTGCGCGCGGTGGTGCTGCGCGGCGCCGGCGGGCATTTCTGCGCAGGCGGCGACATCAAGGACATGGCCGCTGCGCGCCAGGCGAAGGCCAGCGATGGGCGCGATCCGGTGGCGGACTACAACCGCAATTTCGGCCGGCTGCTGCGCAAGGTCAATGCCGCGCCGCAGGCGACCCTCGCGGTGCTGGAAGGCGCGGTGCTGGGCGGCGGCTTCGGCCTGGCCTGTGTGACCGACATTGCCATTGCACACACCGACGCCAGCTTCGGCATGCCCGAGACCGGGCTGGGCATTCCGCCGGCGCAGATCGCGCCCTTCGTGGTGGAACGCATCGGCCTGTCGCAGGCACGCCGGCTGGGCGTGTGCGGCGCACGCTTCAAGGGCGAGGAGGCATTGCGGCTGGGGCTGGTGCATTTCGTGGCGGCGGACGAAACGCAGCTGCAGGCCCTGCTGGATGAGGCCATTGCGCAGATCCGGCGCTGCGCGCCGGGCGCCAATGCGGTGACCAAGGCCATCATGCTGTCGGTAGGCCGGCGCGACCTGGACGAGATTCTCGACGAGGCCGCGCGCCAGTTCTCCGAGGCCGTGCGCGGGCCGGAAGGGATCGAGGGCACGATGGCCTTCGTACAGAAACGCCTGCCGAAATGGGCGACGCCGCAGGCGTAGTTCCGGTGCAAGCCGGGACCCAGCGCCTGCTGCCATGAACTCAAAGCCACTGGATTCCGGCCTGCGCCGGAATGACGGAAGAACCGAATGAGCAGTAAAACTTTCAGCAAAGTCCTGGTCGCCAACCGCGGCGAGATCGCGGTGCGCGTCATCCGCGGCTGCCGCAAGCTCGGCTACCGGACGGTGGCGGTGTACTCCGATGCCGACCGCGACGCGCCGCACGTCTGGGCCGCGGACGAGGCGGTGCGTATCGGTCCGCCGCCGGCGAAGGAGTCCTACCTCTGCATCGAGGCCATCATCGCTGCGGCCAGGCAGTCGGGCGCGCAGGCCGTGCACCCGGGCTATGGTTTCCTGTCCGAACGCGAGGACTTCGCCCAGGCGGTGCAGGACGCGGGCCTGGTGTTCATCGGTCCCGACCCGGCCTCGATCGAGGCCATGGGCAACAAGAGCGCCTCCAAGATCCGCATGCTCAAGGCCGGCGTGCCCTGCGTGCCGGGTTACCAGGGCGACGACCAGTCCGACGAGACGCTGCTCGAGGAGGCGAAGAAGGTCGGTCTGCCGGTCATGATCAAGGCGGCGGCCGGCGGCGGCGGCCGCGGCATGCGTCTGGTGCAGGACGAGAAAGACTTGCTCGCCGCCATCCAGTCGGCGCGCTCGGAAGCCGCCAATGCCTTCGGCGACGGCCAGCTGCTGATCGAGAAGGCGGTGGTGGATGCGCGCCACGTCGAGATCCAGGTCTTCGGCGACCGGCACGGCAACGTCATCCACCTCGGGGAGCGCGACTGCTCCGTCCAGCGCCGCAACCAGAAGGTCGTGGAAGAGGCGCCCTCGCCGGCGGTGGACGAGGCGCTGCGCCGCAGGATGGGCGAGGCGGCGGTGGCGGCGGCGCGCGCGGTGGACTACGTCGGCGCCGGCACGGTCGAGTTCATGCTGGCGCGCGACAAACAGTTCTATTTCCTCGAAATGAACACGCGCCTGCAGGTCGAGCATCCGGTGACCGAGCTGGTCTATGGCCTCGACCTGGTCGAGTGGCAGCTGCGTGTCGCACAGGGCGAGCCGCTGCCGCTGACCCAGGACGAGGTGCTGGCGCGGCGCAGCGGCCATGCGATCGAGGTGCGGTTGTGCGCGGAGAACCCGGCCAACAACTTCATGCCGCAGACCGGGCGCGTGCTGGCCTGGCACGTGCCCGCGGGCGAGGGTATGCGCGTGGACCACGGCCTCAAGAGCGGGCAGGTCATCAGCCCGTACTACGACTCCATGCAGGCCAAGCTGATCGCGCACGCCCCGACGCGCGAGCTGGCACGGCGCAAGCTGCTCAAGATGCTGGAGGACACCGCCCTGCTGGGCGTCACCAGCAACCGCGATTTCCTGGCGCGCATCCTGGCGCACGAGGCCTTTGCCGGCGGCGATTTCTCCACCGCCTTCATCGGTCGCTACTTCCCGCCGGAGGTGGTCAAGCAGACTGAGCAGCCGGGCCTGCGCCATGTCGCGCTGGCGGCGGCAGTGCTCTACCAGACCGATGCGCTGCGCCTGCAGGCGCAGGCCGGCCTCGATGCCGGCATGCTGAGCTGGTTCAGCTCCAACCCGGCGCCGGCCATGCTCAAGCTGCGCTGCCTGGATGCCGAGATCGACTGCCAGGTACAGGCGCGGCCCGGCGGCGAGTTCGAGGTGCGTTTCCAGTACGGTGACCAGCCGCAGGTGCAGCACCTGACGATCACCGCGCTCGGCAGCCATGAGCTGCACTATGTCTGCGAAGGCGTGCAGGGCCGCGCCTTCTACGCCCGCGACCGGCAGGCGCTGTGGCTGTCGTCGGAGGGCGAGACGCATGGCTACCAGGATGCAACCTATGAGCCCGCGCGCGCGGCGGAGGCGGGCAGCGACGGCCGCCTGACCGCGCCGATGGATGGCAAGATCATCGCCGTCCACGTCAAGAGCGGCGATCGCGTGAGCAAAGGTCAGACCCTGGTGGTGCTGGAGGCCATGAAGATGGAGTTCCAGGTCACCGCCGGCGTCGAGGGCAGCGTCGAGGACGTGAACTGCGCGGTCGGTGCGCAGGTTAGCGCCCGGCAACTGCTGGTGTCCCTCCGTCCTGCAACGGGCTGAACCACAACGCCACCGATCCGGCCATAATGCAGGGATGCGCAGCGGTTTACTGATCCTGGCCTTTCTGCTCTGCGGCCTGCCGGCGCAGGCCTGCGAGCGCGTGCTGTCGCTGGCGGAGTCCGGCTGGCGCGCGCAGCGCGGCGACGACCCGGCCTGGGCGCGGCCGGCCTATGACGACAGCCACTGGGCACGTGTCGGCCCCGCCGGGTTGCCGCCGTCGCACGGCCCCGGCCCGCGGGACGGCTTCCTGTGGTACCGCTTGTCCTTCCGCCTGGCCCCCGAGGATTTGCGTGGGCCCTGCTATCTGCTGCTGGGGCGCATCCAGGAGTCGGACGAGGTGTACCTGAACGGCCAGCGCATCGGCGGGGAGGGCCGCATCGGCGAGCGCTGGTACGAGTTCGTCAGCGCCATGCGCCACCCGCGCAGCTATGCGCTACCGACCTCACTGCTGGTGGCGGGTGACAACCTGCTGGCGGTGCGGGTCTTCAGCCTCTATCTGACCGGCGGCCTGCCGGTGGCCGAGACGCGCCTCGGTCCGCCGGCGCCGATCCTGCGCGAGGCCCAGCGCCTGCAGCGGCGCGTCGAGCGCGTTGAGATGGTGACCCTGACCCTGCTCGCACTGGGTGCGCTGGTGACCGGCTTCCTGTCGCTGACCCGGCAGTCGGAACGCCAGCACCTGATGCTGTTCGGCTTCATCCTGGCCGCATCGGTCATTTACCTGGTGGACAGCCTGCTGTTCTATCCCCTGCGGCTGGAGGCGGCCTGGACCAAGCGGCTGGTGCTGCTGGCCGGGCCGCTGATTCCGCTCGTGCTGCTGCGTTATCTGTCGGTGGTCTCGGGCGAGCGCTTCGCGCGCTGGACATGGGCATTGGCGCTGCTGCCGGCGCTGGCGGCGCTGCCGATGCTGTTCAACCTGCGGCTGGACACGGTCATGCGCCTGTACGACGTCTGGTTCCTGTCCTTCGTGCCGATCGTCGTGGTGCTGCTGGCCTTCATGGTGCGGCGCGCACGCTACCGCATGCAGCAGTCGGTGCTGCTCATGTTCGCCGGCGCGGCGATCGCGGCCGGGCTGATCTATGCCCTGGTCGGCGAGGCCACGCTACCCGGCGAGATCAACCCCGTCGAGCTGGGCATCCTCGGCATGACGGCCATCCTGCTGGTGGCCTTCGCGCGGCGCCTGACGCGCGAGTACGAAGCCCGCCTGCGGCTGTCGGCCGGTGTGCTCTCGGCCCAGGACGAGGAGCGCCGCCGCATCGCGCGCGAGCTGCACGACGGCCTCGGCCAGCGCCTGGTCGCGGCACGGCTGATGCTGGAGGCCGAGGCGCTGCGCCACCCCGGCAGCGCCCTGCAGGAAGTGGTGCGCGAACTGCGCGACACCACGCGCGAGCTGCGCGCCATCGTCCATGGCCTGCGGCCGGTGGAGCTGGGTGAGGTGAGCCTGCGCAGCGCGCTGGCGAGCTACGCCCAGCGCGTGCGCGAGCTGACCGGCGTGCACGTGCAGGTGACGCACGGCCACCACGGCTATATCGCCAGCGAGATCGAGGAGCACCTGTTCCGCATCTTCCAGGAGGCGGTCAACAACGCCATCCGCCATGGCGGCGCGCGCGAAGTGCGCATCGAGCTGGCCGGCGTGGGCGCCCAGTTGCAGGTGCAGATCCGCGACGATGGCGCGGGCTTCCGGCTGGAGGCCGGCAACGAGCGCGGCCTGGGGCTGACGGCGATGGCCGAGCGCGTGCGCCTGTGCCGCGGCCAGTTCCACATCGGGAGCCGCGTGGGCGAGGGCACCACGCTGCGCATCGAAATTCCCTTATCTTAGGCACATCAGTTGCCATTCCGGCCAAGCCGACGATCGGTGATCGTCGCCCGGTGAAATAAGCTCGTGAGGTATTCATGACACGTATCGGTACGCCGCTGTCGCCCACCGCCACCCGCGTGCTGCTCTGCGGCTCCGGTGAGCTCGGCAAGGAAGTCGTGATCGAGCTGCAGCGCCTCGGCGTGGAGGTGATTGCGGTGGACCGTTACGCCAACGCGCCGGCGATGCAGGTCGCGCACCGTGCGCATGTGATCAGCATGCTGGATGGCGCCGCGCTGCGGCGCGTGATCGAGCAGGAACGGCCGCATCTGATCGTGCCCGAGATCGAGGCCATCGCCACCGACACGCTGGTCGAACTGGAAAAGGAAGGCTACACCGTCATCCCCACCGCGCGTGCCGCGCGCCTGACCATGAATCGCGAGGGCATCCGCCGCCTGGCGGCGGAGACGCTGGGCCTCAAGACTTCGCCGTATCGCTTTGCCGCCACCGAGGCCGAGTACCACGAGGCGGTCAGCGCGCTGGGCCTGCCCTGCGTGGTCAAGCCGATCATGAGTTCCTCCGGCAAGGGCCAGAGCCTGGTCCGGACCACGGCCGACATCGGCAGGGCCTGGACCTACGCCCAGGAAGGCGGCCGCAGCGGCGCGGGCAAGGTGATCGTCGAGGGCTTCGTGGACTTCGACTACGAGATCACCCTGCTCACCGTCCGTCATGCCGGTGGCACCGCATTCTGCGACCCCATCGGCCACCTGCAGATCGACGGCGACTACCGAGAATCCTGGATGCCGCAGCCAATGTCGCCCGAGGCGCTGGCGGAGGCGCAGCGCATCGCCCGGGCGGTGACCGACGATCTCGGTGGCCGCGGCATCTTCGGTGTCGAGCTGTTCGTGAAGGGTGACACGGTGTGGTTCAGCGAGGTCTCGCCGCGCCCGCACGATACCGGTCTGGTGACGCTCATCTCGCAGGACGTGTCCGAGTTCGCGCTGCACGCGCGCGCAATCCTCGGGTTGCCGATCCCGAACATCCGCACGCACGGCCCATCTGCTTCCTGCGCGCTGCTGGTCGAGGGCGATTCCGACCGCGTCGTTTACGGCGGGCTGGAACAGGCCCTGCAGGAACCGGACACCGCCCTGCGCCTGTTCGGCAAGCCCGAGGTACGCGGCCACCGGCGCATGGGCGTGACTCTGGCGCGCGGCGCGACGGTCGAAGAGGCCCGCGCGAAAGCCGTGCGCGCCATGCAGGCCATCAAGCCCGAGCTTTAGGAAAAACCGTGTTCCGCAATATCCTGGTGCTGTGCACCGCCAATATCTGCCGCAGCCCGCTGGCCGAGGGCCTGCTGCGGCTCAGGCTCAAGGACCGGCCTGACGTCCGCGTACATTCCGCCGGCGTGGCCGCGCTGGAAGGTAGCGAGGCGCATCCCATCGTGCTGGAGCTGCTGCGGGAGGCGGGCCTGGACCTGAGCACCCATCGTGCGCGCCAGTGTGACCTGGCGCTGCTGCGCCATTCGGACCTCGTGCTGGTCATGGAGCAGTCGCACCTCAAGTGGCTGTCGTCCAGCTATCCGCAGTTCCACGGCCGCAGTTTCCTGATCGGGCACTGGCGCCAGCGCAGCGAGGTGCCCGATCCCATCGGCCAGCCCCGGGCCGTATTCGAGGCCGTGCGCGACCAGATCGAGCTGTGCGCCGACGACTGGCTGGGGAAGATCCTGAAATAGTTCTCTTTCCCATCCACGCGAAGGCGGGGTCCAGTAAAGCAGGCCGTGCGCTTCTCGCACTTATTCAGAACTGGATTACCGCTTTCGCGGGAATGACGGGGAACGGGGAATT
Source organism: Nevskiales bacterium (assembly GCA_035574475.1). Lineage (NCBI taxonomy): Bacteria > Pseudomonadati > Pseudomonadota > Gammaproteobacteria > Nevskiales > Nevskiales bacterium. The sequence goes on from DATLYR010000218.1 coordinate 23,606, forward strand.
ACAGTCCCATCTGCCTTGCGGCCAGGTCCTTCATGATCTCCAGCGAGCCGCCGCCGATGGTGAGCACTTTCGTTTCGCGGTAGATGCGCTCCACCTTGCAGTCGCGCAGATAGCCGGCGCCACCGAAGATCTGCATGGCTTCGTTGGCGACGAACTCCAGCGTGGTGGTGGCCAGGTTCTTGAGCATGCACAGCTCGGCGATCGGCATCTCGCCCTTGTCGCAGCGCCAGGTGAGTTCGTCGAGGTAGGCCTTGACGCCGTTCAGGCGCATGGCCATGTCTACGATCTTGTGGCGGATCACCTGCGACTTGATCAGGGGCTTGCCGAAGGTCACGCGCTCGCGCGCGTAGGCGATGGATTCCTCGAGGCAGACCTTGCCGAAGGCCCAGGCCTGCGCGGCCAGGCCCAGGCGCTCGCTGTTGAAGTTCTTCATGATGGCGATGAAGCCGGCATTCTCTGGCCCCAGCCGGTTGGCCACCGGCACGCGGCAGTCCTGGAAGTAGAGCGTGGCCGTGTCCGAGGCCCACCAGCCCATCTTGCGCAGCGGCGTGCGCGACAGGCCCGGCGTATCACCCTCGATCACCAGCAGCGACACACCACCCAGGCCCGGCTCGCCGGTGCGCACGGCGGTGGTGATCACGTCGGCGCGCAGGCCGGAGGTGATGAAGGTCTTGGAGCCGTTGACGATATAAAAATCGCCTTCGCGCGTGGCACGGGTCTTGAGGTTGGCCACGTCCGAGCCGCCGGAAGGCTCGGTGATGGCCAGCGCGCAGATCTTCTCGCCGCTCAGCACCGGCGGGGCGAATCTCTGCTTCTGTTCCGGCGTGCCCACCGCCAGGATCGGCGGCAGGCCGATGCCGAGGCTGCCTAGCGCCGCCACCACGCCGCCGGAGCCGGCGCGCGCCAGCTCTTCCATCATCACCGTCTTGTAGAACGAATCCGGCACCGGCACGCCGCCGTATTCCTCCGGGTAGCCCAGCCCCAGCACGCCGGCCTGCGCGGCCTTCACGTACAGCTCGCGCGGCACTTCGCCGGCCTCGTCCCAGGCGTTCACATGCGGCGCGATCTCGCGCTCGACGAAGCGCCGCACCTGGGCGCGGAAGGTGTCGTGGTCGGCGGTG
>DATLYR010000219.1 GCA_035574475.1 Nevskiales bacterium
CCGTAACGCTCGAGCACATCGGTCAACAGCTTGAGGGTCAGTTCCAAACCCTCGACCACGGCCTTGATCTCGGCGTTTTCGTCGGCGGCCGCGGCCAGGCCCAGCTCCAGGCTGTCGCGCACGCCGAGCAGGTCCGCGGCCAGCCTTTCGACACCGTACTTGCGCGCCGCGGCGGTATCGCGCTCGGCGCGCTTGCGCACGTTCTCGAGCTCGGCGGCAGTGCGCAGGTACAGGTCGCGGTTCTCGTCGGCCTTGGCCTGGGCCGCCTGCAGCTGCTGCTGCAGCTCGGCCAGCGGATCGATCGGGGTTTCCGGCGGCGGGCCGGCCGCTGCAGCGGTCTGGTCGTCGGGGGCAGGCGTCGGTGTTTCGCTCATGTCGCGAGGATCCATCGGTTGGGCATCAAACGGGCCGCACGTCGCCCTCGCCGGGCGCGTGCCGGGTAGATGAGGGCTCAGTTGCGCTCTTTCAAGGCCGCGCCCAGCATGCGCGCGGTGGTATCGACGATCGAGATGACGCGGTCATAGTCCATGCGCGTGGGCCCGATCACGCCCAGCACGCCGACCACCTGGCCGTTGACCGTGTAGGGCGCGCTGACCACGCTGCAGTCGTCCAGCACGCGGTAGCCGGACTCCTCGCCGATGAAGATCTGCACGCCTTCGGCACCCAGGCAGCTGTCGAACAGGCGCAACAGGTCGCGCTTGCGCTCGAAGGCCTCGAACAGCGCCTTGAGCGTCTCCACCCGCGACAGCTCCTGGAAACCCATCAGGTTCGTCTCCCCGGCCAGCACGTAATCGCCCTTCGGCGACGGCTCGATCACCTGCTCGGCCATGCTCAGGGCCTCGGCCATCAGCTGGTCCATGCTCTGGCGCGCGTTGAGCATGTCGCGCAGCAGGCTTTCGCGCACGCTGACCAGGTCGCGGCCGCCGAACATGGCATTCAGGTAATTGGCCGCCTCCTGCAGCTCGGCCGTGCTGTAGTCGCGGTGCGTGTGCAGGATGCGGTTCTGCACCTCGCGCTCGTTCACCACCAGGATGGCCAAGACGCGTCGTCCGGACAGCGGCAGGAACTCGATCTGGCGCAGCGCCGCATAGTCGCGGCGCGGCACCGTCACCACCCCCGCCATATGCGTCAGCGACGACAGCAGCTGCGAGGCCGACTCGACCAGGTCCTCGGCGGTCGGCGCCGCCTGCGCGAACAGCTGCTGCTTGATCTCCTCGGTCTCCTGCGGGCCCAGCGGCTGCGGCTTGAGCAGGCGGTCCACGAACAACCGGTAGCCGCGCACCGTGGGGATGCGGCCGGCCGAGGTGTGCGGCGAGCGCACCAGGCCCAGCTCGTCCAGGTCGGCCATGACGTTGCGGATCGTGGCGGCCGACAGCGACAGGCCGAAGGCCCGCGCCAGGGTACGCGAGCCGACCGGCTGGCCCTCGCGAATGTACTGCTCGATCAGCGCCTTGAGCAGGCTCAGGGCGCGCGGATCGAGGTCTTCCTGGCGGAGCGGCTGCGACATGGCATTTCGGGTATCGTCCAGACCCTTAGCAGTCTAGCGCCGGGAGTGCCAAGTGCGCCAGCGAGCAGGCGATTCCGCTTGGTCGGCCTGTGCGCGGCATGTTAAGTTTTGGCCGTCTTTCGAGCGGCCTCCATGAGTGAGTTTTCCACCATAGGCGTGATCGGCAAGCGCGCCGATCCCGGCGTTGCCCCTGCCCTGCGCGCGCTGACCGGGGATCTGGCGGCGCGCGGCTGTCGGCTGCGGCTGGACGCGGCCAGCGCCGAATACCTGGGTCTTCCCGCGAGCCAGGGGCTGCCACGCGAGCAGCTGGGCGCGGACTGCGACCTGGTCGTGGTGCTGGGTGGCGACGGCACCCTGCTGGACGCCGCCCGCGCGGTAGCCCCATACGGCGTGCCGCTTTTGGGCATCAACCGCGGCCGGCTGGGCTTCATGGTCGATGTGTTGCCGGATGAGCTCAAGCCGGCGCTGGACGCCGTATTCGCGGGGCGCTACGTGCGCGAGGAGCGTCTGATGCTGACCGCCACCGTGCTCGCCGGCCGGCAGGAACGCGGCAGTTTCCACGCCCTCAACGACGTGGTGGTGCGCAACCGCGACTTCGCGCGCGTGATCGAGTTCGACACCTACACCGACGGCTGCTTCATCAGCCATCACCGCGCCGACGGCATCATCATCGCCACGCCCACCGGCTCGACCGCCTACGCCCTGTCCGGCGGCGGGCCCGTGCTGCACCCCGCGCTGCCGGCGATCGCGCTGGTGCCGATCTGCCCGCACACGCTCAGCGACCGCCCGCTGGTGCTGGACGCCGGGCGCGAGGTCGAGGTGGTGATCGAGCCCGGTACCCAGGCGCTGGTCACCTGCGACGGCCAGGTGACGCAGGAGCTGGGCGGCGGCGACCGCGTGCGCATCCGGCGTGCCGAGCGCAGCGTGAGCCTGATCCACCCGCCCGGCTACGATTACTTCAAGCTGCTGCGCAGCAAGCTGCAATGGGGCCGCGGCCCCATCCCGCGCCAACCCTGACAAGATGCTGATACGGCTCGAGATCCGCAATTTCGCCATCATCGACGACCTCAGCCTGGAGCTCGGGCCGGGGCTGTCGGCACTGACCGGCGAAACCGGCGCGGGCAAATCCATCCTGCTCGACGCGCTGGGGCTGCTGCTCGGCGACCGCGCCGAGAGCGACAGCATCCGCAGCGGCGCCGAGCGCGCCGAGATCAGCGCCAGCTTCCAGCTCGACGATGCGCCGGCGGCGCGCGACTGGCTGCGTGCGCGCGACTTCGACGCAGGCGACGGCCCTGACGCCTGCCTGGTCCGCCGCCTGGTGGCGCGCGACGGCCGCGGCCGGGCCTATATCAACGGCAGCCCCGCCTCCACCCGCGACCTGCGCGAGTTGGGCGAATACCTGGTGGACATCCACGGCCAGCATGAGCACCAGTCCCTCTCCCGGCGCGAAGTGCAGCGCGAGCTGCTGGACGGCTACGGCGGCCATGCCGCCCTCTGCGCGCAGGTCGCGGCGCTGGCGCGCGAATGGCAGCAGCTGGACGCGCGCATCGGGGAGCTGGCGCAGAAAACCAGCGACGGCGGCATGCGCCTGGATTTCGTCCGCTTCCAGGTACAGGAACTGGAGGCGCTCAACCTGCAGCCGGGCGAACTGGAGCAGATCGACCAGGAGCACAAGCGGCTGAGCAATGCCGGCCGTCTCATCGAGCAGGGTCAGCGCGCGCTGCAGCTGCTGTACGAGGGCGAGCGCGGCGCGGCCTACGACCTGTTGACCCAGGCCCAGCACCTGCTGGCCGACCTGGCCGGCGTCGAGCCGCGCTACGGCGAGGCCGCCGAGCTGGCCGGCGCCGCCCTGATCCAGGTGCAGGAGGCGGCCGATACGCTGCGCCGCACGCTCGACGGTCTCGAACTCGATCCGCGCCGGCTGCAGCAGATCGAGCAGCGGCTGGCCGACATCCATGCCATCGCCCGCAAGCACCGCGTGGCGCCGGCCGAGCTCGGCACGCACCTGGAGGGCCTGCGCGCAGAGCTGCACGCACTGGAAAACTCAGCGGTGGAGATCGGCCGGCTGGAGCAGGCGCGCGCGCAGGCGGCGCAGGCCTGGCTGGAGCAGGCCCGGCTGCTCAGCCAGGCGCGGCGCAAGAGCGCCAAGCGCCTGTCGGCCGCGGTCAGCGAGATCCTGCGCACGCTCGGCATGCCGCAGGGCGAGTTCCGCGTGGCGCTGGACACGCCGGACCAGGCGCCGGCGCCCCGCGCCCAGGGCCTGGACCAGATCGAGTTCCTGGTCAGCGCCAACCCGGGGCAGGAAGCACGGCCGCTGGCCAAGGTCGCCTCGGGCGGCGAGCTGTCGCGCATCAGCCTGGCGATCCAGGTCATCGCCGCCAACGCCACACACGTGCCGACCCTGGTATTCGACGAAGTGGACGCCGGCATCGGCGGCGGCGTGGCCGAGATCGTCGGCCGCCAGCTGCGCGCACTCGGCGCGCAGCGCCAGGTGCTGTGCGTCACCCACCTGCCGCAGGTCGCGGCCCAGGCGCAGCAGCAGCTGCAGGTGCGCAAGGAAGTGAAAGCGGGGCAGACCTACACGCGCATCCGCGCGTTGGACGACAAGGACCGCATCGAGGAGCTGGCGCGCATGCTCGGCGGCGTGGACATCACGGCGAAGACCCGCGAGCACGCCAAGGACATGCTCAAGCGGGCCGCCACGGGTTAGGAAGAGCCAGCAAACGAACTGGGTAACAGGATATACAGGATCAAGAAAGTTTCTTCACAAGAATCGGTTCTTTCCTGTTAATCCTGAGAATCCTGTCTATCCCGTCCATTCCTCACTTTTTCTTGGGCTTCACGTACAGCACCAGGCTGTGGTCGGCGATCTCGTAGCCGTGCTTGTCGGCGATCTGCTTTTGCAGCCGCTCGATCTCCTCGCTGACGAATTCGATCACCTTGCCGCTCTCGATGTCCACCATATGATCGTGGTGGTGCCCCTGCGCCAGCTCGAACACCGCGTGCCCGCCCTCGAAATGATGGCGCGTCACGAGGCTTGCCGCCTCGAACTGGGTCAGCACCCGGTACACCGTGGCCAGGCCGATGTCCTCGCCCGAGTCCAGCAGCTGGCGGTAGATCTCCTCCGCGCTCAGGTGGCGCGACTCGCTCGATTCGAGGATCTCGAGGATCTTCAGGCGCGGCAGCGTGACCTTGAGCCCGGCCTTGCGCAAATCCTGGTTTTCCACGCGGTACTCTCCGGGTAAGGGCGAACCGATGCCGGCCCGCCGCTTCGGGTATTATTGCACGCTGAAATTTTCAGGCTAGGCCCCCCAATGCGTCACTTATGCGTTCTTGCGCTGTTGAGCCTGCTGCCCGCGCTGGCGGCCTGCACGGTGTTCCGCCTGCCGACGCTGCAAGGCAACGTGATCGAGCAGAAGCAGGTCGATCAGCTCGAGATCGGCATGACGCCGGACCAGGTACGTTTCCTGCTCGGCAGCCCGCTGGTCCAGGGCAGCTTCGACCCCAACCGCTGGGACTACGTGTACTACTACCGCAGCCCGCGCGGCCAGGAAGTGCAGCGCACGCTCAACCTCTACTTCGAGAGTGGCAAGCTCGCGCGCATCGTCGGCCAGGCGCCGCCCGCTGGACAGTCGGCCGGCAGCGAAACGCCGACCACCGCGCCGGAAGAGCGCCCGGTGGATAACACACCGCTGCCGGACAGCGGTATCGGCCCGGACGCGCAAACCAAGGACTCGCCGATCAACCCGCCTTGAGCGGCATGCACCCGCTTCAGCGGCGGCTCCGACCACAGCCAGGGCCGCCGGCGCGTTCGCGCCGCCGCCGCTTCGGGTCGGCGAGCAGCGACCGGTAGATCTCCACCCGGTCGCCGTCGCGCAGGAGCTGTTCCGCCGTGACGGGGCGGCCAAAGATGCCCAGCGCGGCGGCGCCCTGCCCCAGTTCCACGAGTCCCGCCTCCCCCCGCGCGGCGTGCAGCGCGTCCCGCACGCAGCTGCCCGCCGGGAGCGACAGTACGACCACGACCTGCCGCTCCGGCAGGGCCCAGACTACCTCCACCCGGATCGTTGATGCAGCGCTTACGGCGTCCTCAGCCACAGATACTCGACCAGCCGGAAGAAGCCCAGCGAATACAGCAGCACCAGCAGCAGGCCGACGCGCGCCGGATAACGCAGGCAGAAACGCCACACCTGGAAGCTCCAGTGACTGCCCCCACCCCAGGCCTCGCGCAAGAGGTCCAGCGGCATGGCACGCGAGACGAACACGCACACACCCAGACCGATCAGCGGCAAGAGCACGTGGCCGGTCAGCAGCTCCAGCCACTGGTAGAAGGTCTTGCCGAACAGCAGCAGGTCCTGCCAGACATTGAACGACAGCAGCGTGCCCAAGCCGAAGAACCAGATCACTACGCCGGTCGTACTCGAGGCCATCGAACGTGACAGCTCGTAGCGCTCCATCAGCCACACCACCACCGGCTCCATCAGGCCGATGGCCGAGGTCATGGTGGCGAGAAACAGCGACAGGTACAGGAACACCAGGATCAGCTGGCTGCCGGTATGACCGCCGACCACCAGCGGCAGCTGCTGGAACACCAGGCGCACGCCGTAGGTCGGCGCCTCGCCGACCGCAAAGATGAAAGCAAACACGGCCAGGCCGGACATCAGCGCAAACAGCAGATCCACCAGTATCACCGCACCGCCCACGACCGGCAGCGAGACGCGCTCGGGCATATACAGCCCGAGCGTCATCATCACCCCCATGCCCAGGGCCAGGCTGAAGAACGCCTGCTGCAGCGCCTCGAGCACGCCTTGCCAGCCGAGCCTGGAAAAGTCCGGCGTGAGGAGCAGACGCAGGCCGGCGCCGAGATCGCCCACCGCCAGCGCGCAGACCAGCAACAGCAGCAGCGACACGAAGGCCATCGGCATCAGGTAACCGGCCACGCGCTCGAGTCCGGCACGCCCGTGCGCAACGAAGATCGTGGCACTGATCATGAAGATCGTGTGCCAGGTCAGCGCGCGCTCCGGGTCGCCGACCAGGGCCAGCAGGATTTCGCGCATCTCCGCGGGTGTCTTCTGCGACAGCACGCCGGCCGCGGCACGGATGGTGAAGGCCATGCTCCAGCCGGCGATCACGCTGTAATACGACAGCACCAGCATGGCGCCCAGCAGCGCCAGCCAGGCCATCGCGCTCCAGATCGCCGGAACGTGCATCTGGGCCTCTTCCGCGAGCAGGCGTGTACTGGTGACGACGTTGGCGCGCCCGCGCCGGCCCATCAGCAGCTCGGCCATGATCAGCGGCAGCGAGACGAAGAACAGGCACAACACGTAGACCAGCAGGAAGGCCCCGCCGCCGTACTGGCCGAGCAGGTACGGCAGGCTGAACATGTTGCCGAAGCCGATGGTGGCGCCGGCCGCCACCATGACGAAGGCGCGCGGCGACGACCAGTACCCATAAACGCCTGCTCTAGCGGTCATGGCCTGTCCAAAAAAGCCTTTGCAGAGGATGACTTATAATCCGGTGATGAACAAGAGCGACAACAAGCCCGCAGCGCCCAGGGTGATCAGTCTCAACCGCCGCGCGCGGCACGATTACTTCATCGAAGACGAATACGAGGCCGGGCTGGCGCTCGAGGGCTGGGAGGTCAAGAGCCTGCGCGCCGGCAAGGCGCAGATTGCCGAGGCCTACGTCGTCATCCGCAATGCGGAGGCCTGGCTGATCGGCGCGCATATTTCGCCGCTGGGCAGCGCCTCCACCCATGTACGGCCCGATCCTACGCGCACGCGCAAGCTGCTGCTGCACCGCCACGAGCTCAACAAGCTGATCGGCGCCACCGAGCGCCAGGGCTACACCCTGGTGCCGCTGTCGCTGTACTGGCAGCGCGGCCACGCCAAGCTCGAGATCGGCCTGGCCCGCGGCAAGAAACAGCACGACAAGCGCGCCAGCATCAAGGAGCGAGACTGGCAGCGCGAGAAAGCACGGGCCTTGAGCCGGAGATGATGCTTCGTCACCCCGGCGCAAGCCGGGGTCCAGTGCCTGAAAGTCGCTGGATTCCGGCCTTCACCGGAATGACGTGATTAACTGGTGACAATCCGCGAACGCTCGATGAGGGCGCAGCAGTCGATACCTTCCGGCAGCGTGCCGAAGGCGCGCCCGCGGTCCGTGCCCAGCCGCGCGACGCAGAAGGCATCGGCCACGATGCGGTTGCCGGCGCGCAGCAAGAGCGCCGCCTGCAGCGTCACCGCCATCTTCTCCACCACGCGCCGCGCCCGGGTCTCGAGGCCGCCCTTGCGCGCAAGTTCATCCTCGAGATCCGCCAGCGCCGCGTCGAACAGCGCATGCGCCCCGCGGGCAGCCTGCAGCTCGGCCAGGAAAACCTCAAGCGCACCCGGCTCGCGGCTCATGGCGCGCAGCACGTCCAGGCACTGAATGTTGCCGCTGCCCTCCCAGATCGAATTCAACGGCGCCTCGCGGTACAGCCGCGGCAGGATGTGCTCCTCCACATAGCCTGCGCCGCCCAGGCATTCCTGCGCCTCGTTGACCATCACCGGCGTACGCTTGCAGATCCAGTACTTGCCGACGCCGGTGGCGATGCGCGCGAAAAGCGCCGCCGGCTCGTCGCGCGCCGATTCGTCGAAGGCCCGCGCCACGCGCAGCATCAGCGCCAGCGCCGCCTCCGATTCCAGCGCCAGGTCGGCGAGCACGTTCTGCATGAGGGGCTGGTCGATCAAGGCGCGGCCGAAGGCGGAACGGTGCGCGCAGTGATGAATCGCCTGCGTGAGCGCCTGGCGCATCAGCGCCGCGGAGCCGGCCATGCAGTCCAGCCGCGTGTGGGCGACCATCTCGATGATCGTCGGTACGCCACGCCCCTCTTCGCCCACCATCACCGCCCAGGCGCGGTGGAACTCGACCTCGCTGGAGGCATTGCTCCAGTTGCCGAGCTTGTCCTTGAGCCGCTGGATGTGGATGGCGTTGCGCGAGCCGTCCGGCCGCCAGCGCGGCAGCAGGAAGCAGGACAGGCCGCGCTCGGCCTGCGCCAGCACCAGGAAGGCGTCGCACATCGGCGCGGAGAAAAACCACTTGTGGCCGACCAGCTCATAGGCCTGTCCCGGCCCGCCGGCGCCCAGCGGCCAGGCGCGGGTCGTGTTGGCGCGCACGTCCGAGCCGCCCTGCTTCTCGGTCATGCCCATGCCGATGGTGACGCCCCGCTTCTGCTCCGCCGGTAGGCAGCGCGGATCGTATTCGGTGGACAGGATGCGCGGCTCCCAGACTTTCGCCACGTCCGGCTGGTGGCGCAGCGCCGGAATGCAGGCATAGGTCATGGTCAGCGGGCAGCCGGTGCCGGCCTCGACCTGGCTGTGCAGGTAGCTGAGCGCATGCGACACCACGTGCGCACCCGGTCGCGGGTCCCGCCAGGCCAGCGTCGGCAGCTCGTGCTCGATCGCCACCTGCATCAGGCGGTGGTAGGCCGGGTGGAACTCCACTTCGTCGATGCGATGTCCGTAGCGGTCGTGGGTTTTCAGCACGGGTTTGTGCTGATTGGCCTGGAATCCCAGCTGGATCAGTTCGTGGCCCGCGATGTCTCCATAGCGCATGAGGCGCGTTTCGCCCCAGGCGCCGCCCTCGCGTGCAACCGCCTCGCGCAGGGGCAGGTCCTGTGCATAGAAGTTCACGTTCTCCAGCGGGGGCGGCTGGTTGAAAACTTCGTGGGTCACGCCGAAAGGCGGCTCGGTCTTGGCCAGCATGCGGGGAACTCCTGAGCGATTTCGTTGACTATAGCACCGGTAGTAAAATGACCGCCCGGGGGTGACCTGGGCTCGACGGTGACTGGAAATCCGACGTGCATGCCGAGCTGCAGCCCGCTCGTAAATCCGACTGCAACCAAGCTAGTTGCGAACGACGACAACTACGCCCTCGCCGCCTAATCCCGGCGAGCGTCTGACCGGCAGGCGTCCATAACTCCGGACCCAGACGTCGACTTTGTGGAATCGCGGTGACGCCCGCCCTTGGCCGATCCGCTAAAACCCCAAGGGGCTAAGCGCCGGCGTTCCCTGCCCGTTGGGTAACCGGCGTCGAAAACCAAAGACCGGGCTAAGCATGTAGAGCGGACGACGGAAGGTTGCCGGACGCGGGTTCGATTAACAACATGGTCGCCTCTGCCCGCAAGGGCAGAGTGAAAACGGGGCTCACATCGGTGGACCCTGGGGCGGGATAACCCGCTACGGCAACACCGAGGGGTAGGAAGAGGGCCAACCTCAGGCCTGCCCTGTAGAGACTCATAGACCGGCTGAAACCCGAAAGGGAAACGAGCCGGCACTAGGATTCGCGGAAGATTTCAGCCGCGAATAACACGCCCCGCATCCCGCCAACGGGATGAAGGTATAGTCCAGCCCACATTGAAAAATGTGGACCAGCTGTCCCGCCACCTCCACCAATGTGACCCCTGGCCGGCAACGGCCAGGGGTTTTCTATTTGCGGGTGTACACGAACACGCCATCCCAGCCGTCCGGCGGCGGGTTGGCGCGGAAATGGGCGATCCGTTCCAGGTACTGCGCATACAGCGGGTGCCGGTACCTCTCCTCCAGGTGGCGGAAGGCGCGTTCGGCCTGCTCCCAGTTCTGCAGCTGGTAATACCCGAGCGCGGTTTCGTAGCGCCCGAGCTCCTCGCGCTGGTCACTGCGCAGCTGCTCCGCTCGGCACAGCGGCTGATAGATCGTCACCGGGCGGTCCCTGCCCTTGACGCGCACGCGATCCAGCTCGCGGAAGACGAAGCCCTGCACCTGGGCCACGGTGAATTCGCTGACGATGATGTCGACCTCATACTCGCGGGTCAGTGCCTCCAGGCGCGAGCCCAGGTTCACCGCGTCGCCGAGCACGGTATAGGCCATGCGGAACGCCGAGCCCATGTTGCCGACCTGCATGATGCCGGTGTTCAGACCGATGCCCACCTCGATCGCGGGCCAGCCGCGCGCCTGGAACTCGGGCCGCAGGCTGCGCAATGTCTCGATCATGTCCAGCGCCGCCTCCAGCGCATGCGTCGCATGCTGCGCATCCGCCATCGGCGCACCCCAGAAGGCCATGACCGCATCGCCCATGTACTTGTCCACCGTGCCGCGGTGCTGGTGGATCACGCGTGTGATCGGCGTCAGGAAAGCGTTCATCAGCTCGGTCAGCTCGGCGGGGTCCATGCTTTCCGCGATGGTCGTGAAACCACGCACGTCCGAGAACAGTACCGTCATCTCGCGGCTGACGCCCTTGAGCGTGATGTCCTCCTGGCTCTGGTCCATCTCCTCGACCAGCTCCGGCGGCACGTACTGCCCGAACAGCCTGGACAGCCGGCGCTTGTTGCGCGACTCGACCAGGAAGCTGTAGGTCATCTGCAGCAGCGTCACGCCCAGCGCGTAGAACAGCGGCGTGGCCATCGGCAGCACCAGATCGGCGAAGATCCAGATCAGCAGATTGACCAGCATGCTGCCGAACACCAGCGCCAGCATCAGCGCACTGCCCCACAGCGGCGACAGCGTGGGCAGGAGCAGCGCCAGTAGCAGGCCGATCAGCACCAGCATGCCGGCCTCGATCAGCGAGGTATGCGCCGGCCGGTGCTTGAAGTTCCCGTCGAGCAGGCCGGAGACCATGTTCGCGTGCACCTCGACCCCTGCGTAGCGGTGGCCGACCGGTGTGGTGCGCAGGTCGAGCAGGCCGGGCGCCGTGGTGCCGACCAGCACGATGGCGTCGAACAGCGTGTCGATCGGTACGCGCCGGTTCAGCACGTCGGTGGCCGACAGGAAGGGGAAAGCGCCCTGGTAGCCGCGGTACGGCACCAGCACACTCAGATTGGCGTCCGTCAGTACGCTGCGCCGGCC
>DATLYR010000220.1 GCA_035574475.1 Nevskiales bacterium
GCCGGCAAACAGAACTTCATCGATGAGCTCACGCGGCACTTCCCGGACGAGGCCGAGGCCATCCGCCGTTATGTCGAGCTGGTCTACAAGGTGTCGGTGGCGGCGCGGCCGTTCTTTGCCGGCCAGGCGCTGCCGCCGGCGCTGGCGAAGCTGTACAACAAGGGTCGCCGCTGGCTGGTGCCGAAGCAATGCCTGCTGACGACCCGCGAGGTGCTGGAGTCACTGACGCAGAACCAGGAGCTCATCGGCGTCCTCACCGGCCAGTGGGGCGACTACGGGATGCCGCCGGCCGAAGCGACATTCATGATGCATGCCTCCGTGGTGAAGCATTATCTCGGTGGCGGCAATTACCCGGTGGGCGGCTCCTGGCGTATCGCCGATACCATCACGCCGGTGATCCGTGCCGGCGGCGGCGAGGTCTTCACCTACGCCCGCGTGAAGCGGATCCTGGTCGAGAATGACCGCGCCTGTGGCGTACTGATGGACAACGGCGATACGCTGCGCGCGGACCAGGTGATCAGTTCCGTGGGCGCGCGCCTGACCTATGGCGAGCTGCTGCCGGAAGAGCAGCGCCTCAAGCATGGCTATGCGGACAAGCTGAAAACCGTCAAGCCCTCGGGCTCCACGCTGTGCCTGTTTATAGGCTGCAAGGGCTCGGCCGCCGATCTCAAGCTGCCCAAGACCAATCTCTGGATTTATCCGACGCCGCACCATGAGCGCAACGTCGAGGCCTTCCGCAGCAATCCCGATGCGCCTTTCCCGCTGCTCTACGTCTCCTTCCCGTCCGCCAAGGACCCGGAGTGGGACAACCACTACCCCGGCAAGAGCACGGTGCAGGTCATCACCATGGCGCCCTACGAATGGTTCGAGCGCTGGCGCGGCACGACCTGGAACCAGCGCGGCGCCGACTACGAGGCGTTCAAGGCACGGCTGGCCAAGCGCATGCTGGCCGGCCTGTACGAGCAGATGCCGCAGCTCTGGGACGCGGTGGATTTCTACGAGTTGGCGACGCCTCTATCCACCGAATGGTTCCACCTCTACGACCGCGGTGAGATCTACGGCCTCGACCACGACCCGCAGCGCTTCCGCCAGGACTGGCTGCACCCGGTGACGCCGGTGAAAGGCCTGTACCTGACCGGCCAGGACGTGGTCACTGCCGGCGTCGGCGGCGCGCTGATGGGCGGCGTGCTGACCACCGCGGCCCTGCTCGGCTCCGCCCAGTCGAAGCTGTGGAAACTGCTCAAGACCTGGCAGCCGTCGGAATCGAAGGGCGTCGCGTCACGGCCGCTGCCCGACCCTGTCTGAGCACCCGCGCAATCAGAGTCGCTCGAGCCGCACCGGCAGCCGGTCCTTCGGGATCGGCAGGCTGGTGAAATCCTGCCGCATTTCGTAGCCCTCGGGCACGCTCCAGCGGAAGCGCAACAGCATTTGGTGCAGCACGGCCTTGACCTCCATCTCGCCGAAGTGCATGCCGATGCACTTATGCGCGCCGCCGCCGAAGGGCACGAACAGGAACGGGTGCCGCTTGTCTTCCGCGCGTGACTCGTTGAAGCGCTCCGGGTCGAAGCGCAGCGGCTCGGTCCAGTACTCGGGCATCGTGTGCGAGAACCAGGGGCTGACCTGGACCAGATGGTTGGCCGGGATGCGGTAGCCCTTGAACTCGCATTCGCGCGTCGTGCGCCGCGGCATGGCCGGCACCGGCGCGCACAGGCGCAGTGCCTCTTTCATCACCAGCGCCATGCTGCCGAGCTTGGCCAGGTCGTCGTGGTCCGGCGCGGCCTTGCCGAGCGCGCGGCTCTCGGCGCGCAGGCGACCCTGCCACTGCGGATGGCGAGCCAGGTGGTAGATCATGTTGGTCAGGGTAATGGTGCTGGTGTCGTGCGCCGCCATCAGCACGAAGATCATGTGGTTGATCACGTCCTCGTCGGAGAATGCCTCACCGCTGTCGGTGCGCGCATGACACAGGCGCGCAAACAGGTCGCCGGTCGCCGATGCACGCTTGGCCGGCAGCTCGCGGTGGAAGAAATCCTCCAGCACGCGCCGCCCGACGATGCCGCGCCGCCAGCGCGTGAATGGCAGCGGGTAGCGGATCACGTCGGTGGGTGCGCGCACCGTGTCGAGGAAGGCTTTGTTGAGTGCGGCGGCCTCCGGGCCGGGGCTATGGCCGATGAAGGCCACGCTGGCCAGGTCCAGGGTCAGCGCCTTCAGATGATCGAAGACCCTGAAGCCCTCGCCCGGCTGCCAGGCCGCCAGGCCGGCGGCGATGCCGGGGTTCATCAGCTGCAGGTAGCCGGCCAGCGCCTCGCGCGTGAACGCCGCCTGCATGATGCGCCGGTGCATGCGGTGCTCGTCGAAGTCCAGCAGCATCAGCCCGCGGCGGAAGAAATTCGCCAGGAAGAACTCCCAGCCGGCGCTGGCGAACAGATCGCCACGGTTCTGGTACACGAACTGGTTGGCGTCCGGGCCGAGCAGCGCGATGAAGCGCTCGCCGAAGCCCATGGTCCAGGACACCTCGCCGTAGCGCTCGTAGCGCCGGCGGATGGCGGTGTCGAAGTGCAACAGGAATTCGAGGCTGCGCCCGACCAGCGGCCAGCCGGGGTCGCCGGGAATCTCGCGCAGGCGCCCGGCGGCGCCAGCCGGCATCACGGTTTCAGTCACGGCACGCTCCGCTGCAGGGCCGAACCACAGGTTAGCACCGCCCTGTGTCTCGATGCGTGTGAGGACAGCCCGGATTACCGGGCGGGGTACCGCCGCCTCCGGTCAGCGCAGCAAGCCGGCGCCCCAGGCGCGCAGCGCGTCGAGCAGCGGCTGGAAGCAGGCCGGATCACCGCCCGCGCCACTGAAGGCGCAGGGCGCCAGCGCGCCGCCGCCGACGGCATAGGCCAGCGACAACGCCAGCCCGCCCAACGCGAGGTAAGCGCCGATGGCCAGCCCGCCCAACGCCACGGCACCGAGCGCAAAGCCACCGATCGACAGCAGACCGATACTGGCGCCGCCGAAGCTGATCCCGCCGAGCGCCAGACCACCCATCGCGAACATGCCCACGGCGACATTGCCAACGGCGATGATGCCGCGCGCCACCCGGGGCCTGCCGGTGGCGGGGTCGATGCCGCTGGCCAGGTGCAGGAGCGGCAGGCCGAACAGCGTCAGGCTGGACTTGTATTCATAGCCCCCCATGCGCAGCAGCACCGCCGGCGGCGCCACGAGCCGTGCGCCCGTCAGGAACTCCCCGCAGTACCGGCACTTGACGGCGTCGTCCATGATGGATTCGGCGCAGTAGGGGCATTTCTTCATACAGGCCTCCAAGGCGTACCGGCGGCTTGTCTGGCACTTGGCGATTCTGCGCCTTCCGGCAGTGCGAGGTCCACGCGGCACCGACCGGCAGCCGGGTAATGCATTTACTTATAACGTTTCGAAGCTAAGCCTTTGCGGCCCATAGAAGGCTGTAGAATAACGTCCGAAATGCTGGGCAAGAGCCCTGGTCGAAGATGACGATGTCTGCACAAACTGCACAGCAAATTGTCGCCACCAATAGCGCCGGCCTGACCGCGGCCGAGATTGCGGCGTTGAACCAGCGCTATGCACCGCTGCACTTCGAGGAGCGGCTGCGGCTTCTGTACCAGAGCTATTCGCCCGACGAGGTGCTGGTGACCTCCTCGTTCGCCGCCACTTCGGCCTATTTCCTGCACATCATCTCGCGCATCGAGCCGCGGCAGAAGATCGCCTTCATCGACACCGGCTACCACTTTCCGGAGACGCTGGAATACAAGCAGTACCTGATCGAGAAGCTCGGACTGCAGGTGTTCGACGTGCGCGCGGAGGACTGGAAGCACCAGTTCACGGTCAACGACAAGACCTACCTGAACGACCCGGACTTCTGCTGCTCGATCAACAAGGTCGAGCCGCTCGACGCGATCAAGCCCAATTACAAGATCTGGGCGTCCAGCCTGATGCGCTGGCAGACCGACCACCGCGCGGGGCTGGACATCTTCGAAGAACGGCGCGGCATCATCAAGTTCAACCCGATGATCGACGTGACGCGCGAACAGCGCGACGCCTACATTCGCGAGCATGACCTGCCCTTTCATCCGCTGGTGGCGCAGGGCTATGCCTCGATCGGCTGCACGCACTGCACGGTCAAGGGCGAGGGCCGCAGCGGGCGCTGGGTGAACAAGCCAAAGACCGAATGCGGCCTGCACTTATAAGTGCTACGCGCTGGTATGGGCCCGCGTCCGCGGGCCCACCCACAACGAGCAAAGGCAAAGAAGCGACAGGATAGATTCTTGCCACTCCGCAACACATCGACGCAGTACGGCAGCCTGGCTCAGGCCCTGCACTGGCTGGTGGTGGTCTTGCTGATCGGCGCCTACACGCTCGGCTTCTACATGCAAGACCTGCCGGTTTCGCCCGCGCGGGTGAAGCTGTTCGCCTACCACAAGTGGCTCGGGGTCACGATCTTCGCGGTGGTCGCGCTGCGCCTCGGCTGGCGGCTGTGGTCACCGCCCCCGCCGCTGCCGGCCACGCTGGTGCCTTGGGAGAGGCGCGCGGCCGAGATCACGCATCGGCTGCTCTACCTGCTGCTGTTCGCGGTGCCGCTGTCCGGCTGGCTGATGAGCTCGGCCAAGGGCTTCCAGACCGTGCTGTTCGGCGTACTGCCCATTCCGGACCTGCTGGCCAAGGACCCGCCGCTGGGCGCGGCGCTGGAGGCCGTGCACAAGACGCTGAACAAAATCCTGCTCGGCGTGGTCCTATTGCACGTCCTGGCCGCCCTCAAGCATCACTTCGTGGACCGCGATGCGGTGCTCGCGCGCATGACGCCGGGGTTGTCGCCACCGAAATAGGACGGGGTTCCGCCATGCGCCTGCGCGCCATCGCCCTGCTGCTGTTCGCCGCCGCACCCGCCCTGGCCGGCGAACGGCCGTTGCGGGCGGACCAAAGCGAGATCGGTTTCACCGTCACGCAGATGGGCGCGGGCGTCAGCGGCCATTTCAGGCGCTTCGAAGCCAGGATCGATCTCGATCCGGCCAGGCCGGAGACCGGCACGGCCGAGATCAGCGTCGACATTGCCAGCCTCAGCACCGGCGAGCCCGACGCCGATGCCGAGGCGCTGACCAGGCCCTGGCTGGATGCCGCCGGCTTCCCGAAGGCCACGTTCAGAAGCCGCGGGGTCCGCGCGCTCGGCAACGGCCGCTACGAGGTCAGGGGCCGGCTCAGCATCAAGGGCCAGCCGCGCGAGGTCGCCGTGCCATTCACGCTCCAGCCGCAGCCCGACGGCACGCTGCTGGCCAGCGGCGAGTTCACGATCCGGCGCACGGATTTCGGCATCGGCGGCGGCGAGTGGAACGAGGACGATCTGGTCGCCAACGAAGTGCCGGTCCGCTTCCGGCTCGTGCTCGGGCCGCCGCGCTGAATTTCCCCTCAAGACATCGGCATCAGCCGAAGGAGCCGCTCATGAAAAAGATCGTTCCCCTGCTGGCCCTGCTGATCATGGTCGGCACCGCCCGGGCCGCTGACACATACGTGATCGACCCGACGCATACCTTCCCCAGCTTCGAGATCGACCACCTCGGCTTCTCCACCTTTCGCGGCCGCTTCGACAAGACCCGGGGCACGATCACCCTGGACCTGGCCAGGAAATCGGGTACGGCCGACGTGACCATCGACGTCGCCTCGGTCTCCACCGGCGTGGACAAGCTGAACGAACACTTGCTCAAGGACGATTTCTTCGACGTCGCGAAGTACCCGACCATCCGCTTCACCTCGAAGGATTTCCGCTTCGAAGGCGACAGGTTGGTGGCGGTCAAGGGCGACCTGAGCATGCACGGCGTGACCCGGCCGGTGACGCTCACCGTGACCCGCTTCGCCTGCAAGGAGCATCCGCTCAAGAAAATCCCCGCCTGCGGCGCCGATGGCCATGCCACCATCCGGCGCTCGGAGTGGGGCATCAGCACCTATTCGCCCAGCGTCGGCGAGGAAGTCACGCTGCGCATCGAGGTCGAGGCCCACCGGCAGCCCTGACCCCGCGCGCCGCGGCGCTCAGCGTGGCGCCGCGGCCGCCGCTACGGGAGCAGCCGCAACCACCGGCGTCTGCGCCGGCAGGCGCCGGCGGGGACGCTTGGCGACGCGATGCGGGAACGACAGCTCGCTCTCCAGCTCCGCCAGCGACTCACGCACATAGCCCGGCAGCGACTCCGTGCCCGCCAGCGCATCCGGACAGGCGGTGAAGCCGAAGCTCAGCTGGTCGAGGTAGCGCAGGCAGGTGATGTTCAGGCCCTGGCCATGGAACAGCAGTGAAAGCGGGTACACCGCCTCCAGCCGCGCGCCTTCGAGGTAGAGCGGCGTCTTCGGCCCCGGCACGTTGGAGATGACCAGGTTGAACATCGGCCGCAGTCGCCCGCCCCAGCCGCACAGTTGCTCCACCAGGAAAGGCAGCATCAGCGTGGCGGTGTACGGCAGCAGCGCCGCGCGCGGCAGGCGGCCGAGGTGCTCCTTGGCGCGGCGGGTCGAGGCGTGGATGGCCTTGAGCCGGGTGCGCGGGTCGGCGATGTCGGTGCCCAAGTTCGCCAGGCAGAAGCTTAGCGCCGTGCCGGTGCCGGGCCGGTGGTCGTCGCGTGGCCGTGTCGAAACCGGCACCGCCGCCGTCAGCGGTGCACCCTGCACGTCCAGGTCTGCCAGCAGGCGCCGCAGTGCGCCGGCGCATACGGCCAGCACCACGTCGTTGCTCGAGACCTGGCCCAGCTGTGCCAGCCGCTGGATGCGGGCGTAATCGCAGCGCTCCAGCGCATAGGCGCGCCGCGCCGTGACCGGGCGATTGAAGGGTGCCGCCGGCGTGCGGTACGGCGTCATCAGCTGGTCGGCATGGCTGACCGCCGCGCGCGCCAGCTCGCGCGCCGCCTGGCCGAGATAGGCCAGCACACCACGACCGGGCACGGGGGCGGCGTGCCCGGCGACCGGCGCCAGAGCCCCCCCGTCGGCCGCGCGCAGTGGCGCAACCCGGTCGGCAATGGCGGGCGACGGGTGCGGCGCCCAGGGTGGCGGCAGGCCACGCGTGTCGGGCGTGTGCGCAAAAACCGACTCCATGAGCCGTGAGCCGGCGATGCCATCGAGCAGCGCGTGATGCACCTTCATGTAGAGCGCCAGCTCGCCGCCCGGCAATCCCTCGAAGACGTGGCATTCCCACAGTGGACGCGTGCGGTCCAAGAGCTGGCCGTGCAGGGCTGCGAGCTGTTCGCTGAGGGCATCGAGGGGAGCCACGGCGCCGTTGCTGGGCAGCCTGTGCAGCTGCACATGGTGCTCCATGTCCAGGTAGCACTCATGGAACCACAGCGGGATCAGGCCACGCAGACGCTGCGTCGGCAGGATCAAATCCCACGGCGATTCGGCGCTGGTGGACGAGCGCAGCTTCTGAACCAGCTGCTGCGCGAAGTCGGGAGGAGCGTCGGCGGGTGGCGAAAAACGCATCAGCACGCCGACATGCATCGGCGTCTCCGGCCGTTCGAGCAGCAGCCAGGCACTGTCCAGCAAGCCGATTCTTTTCATTTTGCACCTCCTCTTGAGTCCTGTGAGGAACCTCCTTTTGCACGCCGGGCTCAGCCTGAACCCTGCAGATGACGTGCCAGCGACAGATTCATGTCGATCAATGCCGCCATACCCGAGAGAATCCGCGTCGACCAGCGGCGGGTGTCACGGAAGCAGCGCGAGGGCCGTGCCCGGCCCCTGCCGCGGGCAGAGCCGAAGTGCCCCCCCTGGGGATGCGCCCAGGGGCGGAAAGCATGTGTCGCGTGGTTGTGTGGCGCTCTGCGAGCCCGCGTCTGCTTCATGACCGACCTCCATACGTCTTGCAGGTGTACAGGCGGTCTGATTTGGCAACTTCCGTGCCACTGGCGGAAGTGCGCAGGAGAACCAGTATAAATAGCAAAAAATTGTTGGAATGCAAGGGTCATGGCGGGCAAAAATGTCGCTCGCCGGCGACAGTTTCGGCCTGCCCGACGCCATCACTGGCGCCCGCCTGTCGCCGGATCACGACAGGCTGGGTGTCGCGCGCGACTGGGATGCCTCAGGGCGGGTAGCGCAAACCCGTCAGCCGCTCGCACAGCGCCCAGAGCCTAGCGGCCAGTTGCGGATCGCGGGCCTCGGGCCGACAGTCCACCTTCTCCGGGAAGCCCTTCAGCTGCTTGAACCCCCCGGGCCCGTAGTAGTCGCCGCCGGCGACGCCCGCGGCGGTCGCGGCATACAGCGCCGGCAACGCGCCCCTCGCTGGCGGCTGGGCGAACAGCCGCGTGGACAGCCGCATGAAGAAACCGCCGAGGTCGAGGTTGGTTGCGGTGTAACCGGGATGTGCCGCCACCGCGATGACCGGGGCTGCGGCCCGCTTGAGCCGGCGATCGAGCTCGAACGTGAACAGCAGCGTCGCCAGCTTGCTCTTGCCGTAGGCATCCATGTCCCGGTACGGCTTGCGCTCGAAATGCGGGTCGTCGAAATCCAGACCCGGCGTCAGTCGGTGTGCCAGGCTGGCGGTGTTCACCACGCGCGCACCCGGCGCGGCGCACAGGCTATCGAGAAGGCGCAGGGTCAGCGCATAGGTACCGATGACATTGGTGCCCAGGTGCATCTCGAAGCCGTCGCGGGTCTTCCCGAACGGCGCGAGGATGGCGCTGGCGTTGTTGCACAGGATGTCGAGCCGCGGGAAGCGCGCGCCGAAGGCCTCCGCGAAGCGGCGGATCGACGCTAGCTCCGCCAGGTCCACGTCCATGACCTCCAGCCGCGCGCCGGGAATCTCGCTGCACAGCTGGCGCGCGGCCGCCTCGCCTTTCGCCCTGTCGCGGCAGCCCAAGATCACGGTCGCGCCGGCGCGGGCCAGCGCGCGCGTGATTTCCAACCCAAGCCCGCGATTGGCACCGGTGACCAGCGCCAGCTTCCCGTGCAGCGCAGGGATATTCTGCGCCGTCCAAGGTCTATTCATTGCATCTCCTCACCCATCCGTCCACAGACTACGTGCAGGGTAATCCGAATGCCTACCCTGTCCGCATGAGCGCGCATGCACGTTACACTGGCAGTCTGTTGAGGCAAACACCCCAGGAGTCGAACGGATGCTGCCCTTTTCGGCATTGATGCGCAGCGCGCAACTCGCACCCGGCTCGTGCACACTGGACGTAGGCGAAGACTGGTTGCAGGGGCGCAGCGTGTTCGGCGGCCTGCAGGTGGCGGTCGCCGTGCGCGCCATGCGCACGCTGGTGCCCGAACTGCCGCTGCGCACGCTACAGGTGCTGTTCGCCGCGCCCGTGCCCGGCGGGCCGGTCCAGGCGCAGGCGCGCGTGCTGCGCAGCGGCAAGAGCACCACGCATGTCGAGTCGCGTATCCTCGACGGCGAACAGACGCTGGCGCTGGTCGTGGCCGTATTCGGCGCCGCCCGTGAATCCGTGGTGTCGCTGGCGCCGCAGCAGCCGACGGTGCCGGACACGCACGCCATTCCGTTCCGCCATGTCCCCGGCGTGACGCCGGCCTTCACCCAGCATTTCGAGTCGCGCTGGCTGCGCGGCACGCTGCCGTTCACGAATACGTCGGTACGCGAGATCGTGGTCGAGACCGCAATGCGCGACAGCGGTACGGCCAGCGAGGGCCATGTCATCGCCATCGCCGATC
>DATLYR010000221.1 GCA_035574475.1 Nevskiales bacterium
CCGCCAGCAGGAATTCGAGTTCGCTCATCTGCGCGCCCGGCGCGGCGTAGTACGAGACGTTCTCCACCGCGATCGGCCGTTCCAGGATGTCCTGCACGCGGCGGATGCGCGCGGCGACGTATTCGACCGCCTCGGCGGTGAAAGGGATCGGCATCAGGTCGTACAGATGGCCGTCGTCCGAACAGTAGGAAAGATGCTCGGTGTAATAGCGGATGCGATGGGTATCGAGAAAGCCCTTCACGTCGCGCACGAAATCCTCGTCCAGCGGCGCCGGGCTGCCGAGCGACAGCGACAGGCCGTGGCAGACGAAGGGGTGGCGTTCGGTCAGCGCGCGGAACTGGCGCCCGCGCGCGCCGCCGACGTGCATCCAGTTCTCGGGGGCGACCTCCAGGAAAGCAAGCGATTCGGGAAAGTGATCCGACAACGGTCCCAGCAGGGCCCGCCGCAGACCGAGGCCGGCGCCACGAACGGGGGGTTCGAACGCGTGCATGACGCCGGCCTGTCAATGCCTACTGCGCCGTGCCGCCTTCGGCAGGCTTTTCCCCGGCCTTCTTGTCGGCGCCGCACTTGCCCTCGCCGCATTTGCCTTCACCGCACTTGCCCTCGGCAGGCTTGGCCGCGGCGCCGGCATCGGTCGTCGGGGCAGTTTCGGCGGCCGGTGCCGGCTCGGCCGGTGCAGCGCTGTCGCCGGTATCCGCCAGCAGCAGATAGCCTGCGCCCAGGTCGCGGGCGGCGAAGGGGCTGGTCTCAGCGCTGGCCAGCGGGCTGGCGCCGAGCGTGGCGGCGAACGCCGTGCCTAAAGCGACGGCGAGCGGTTTCCTGCTGAACTTCTTCTCCATGGTTGCACCTCTTTGGTGTTGTGCTGGGTGATGCCGGCCGGATGCGTCCGCGGCCGGGGTCGCCTTGATACTCGGCACCGCGCGCGGCGCGGCACCGGAGGGGTCATCTTAGTCCGGTTCGGGCACCGTGTGCAGCACACGTTCAGCCAGTCGTTCAGCCTGGAACATGGGCGCGGAACAGCGGCGCTCGCTGCACAGGAAGGCCGCCGCACGCGGAAGCTTCGGGTAGGCGACGTCCGCATTCGGCAGCGGCCCTTCCGCGCGATCCCACCATTCCACCCGCTGATAACTGCCGGGCAGCGCGAGTGCGGCGGCGAACAGTGCCTGTGCCTCGGCATCCTGCTTGTCGCCGACCACGGTCACCTGCAGCGGTTCACGGCCCAGTTCGTCGTCGGCCAGCAGGATACCGGACTCTTCGAACGCTGCCTCGACCACGTCCGGCCGACTCAAATGGCGCATGCCGTGCCGGGCCTGCTCGAAGAAATCCGCCGCGCCGGTGTAATGGGCCAGCAGATTGAAGAAGCGCGTGGCCCGGATGTTCTCCTCCAGCGCCGGTGCCGGCGCCAGCGGGCCGCCGGCCACTGCGCTGCCGTTGAAACCGCCTGCAGCGTGACGGAAATGCGCCGCGATGAAGCGCCCGGCCTGCGCCGCCCGCGTCAGCCATTCGCGCTCGGCGGTGACGTGATAGAGGGCAAGAAAAGCGCTGCCCATGGCCAGGCTGTCGCCGAGAAAGGGACCGCCGCTGTCGCGATCGCCATGCCGGAAGCCGCCCTGGGGCAGGCTGCGGTGGGCGATGACCCAGCGGGCCGCACGCAGGGCAGCGGCCAGATCGGCCGGATTGCGATCGGCACGGTACAGCGTGGCCAGCGCCTCGATCGCCCAGCCGTTCTCCTGTGCGTAGCGTGCGGTATCGACCCGCGGCAGTCCCTGGCGCCGGCGCTCGGCGTCACCGAGCGCGAAATAGGCATCCGATTTGCGTCCCGGCACCAGGTCTGCATCCTGGCTGGTGTAGAACGCACCCTCCGGGCTGGTCAGAAAGTCACGCAGGTAGTCGCGCGTGCGCCGGGCCGCCTCGAGGTAGCGAATGTCGCGCCACTGCAACCAGGCCAGCGCATAGATGCGCAGGTAGCCGGTCTGCACGCGCATGATCTTCTCGTAGTGCGGCTGGCGCCAGTCGCCGCCGGTCGAGTACTGATAGAAGCCCCCCCAAGCCGGGTCGAGCAGGGCCAGGGCGGCGTCCAGGGTCTGACGCGCGCGACGCGCGGCGACTTCGTCGCCGACCGCGGCGCGACGCATGGCGTATTCGACGCTGTCGCGGTCGAGGAATTTCTGTGCCAGCTTCAGGCCGCCTTTGTCGCTGTCGTAGGCCAGGTCATAACGCTCCACGAGCCGACGCCGCAAGGGACCCGGCAGCTGCTCGCTGCCCGGCGCGCTGCGCACAGGCGGCGCCGATTCCGGGCGCGGATCCGCCACCACGGCGCGCGCGAGCGCCAGGAAATCGGACGCGGGGATGTAGCCGGCACGCTTGACCAGCTCGCGTCCCTCGGCGTCGTAGATGATGGTGGCCGGCCAACCCCAGGCGCGGTAGCGATTGGCCAGATCCGGACGGGCGTCGTGGTCCACGCGCAGGGTCAGGTAATGCCGACGCAGGTAGCGGACCAGCTCGGGATCACGCCAGGTGCTGGCGTCCATGACATGACACCAGTGGCACCACACGGCCTCCAGGTACAGCAGCACCAGCCGCCGCTCGGCACGGGCGCGCGCAAACGCCTGCTCGGACCAGGCTTGCCACTCCAGGCCGGGCGCGGTCGCCGGCGCCGCCACGCCCGGCCCGCCCAGAGCCAGTCCCAGCATCAGCATCGGTAGTGCCAGTCGACGGCGCATGTCCCTGATACGCAGCCGCCGGGCTACCCGATTCAGCCCTCGGCCAGCGCCCGGCGGTAGGCGTCGGCCACGTCCGCGCCGAAACAGCACAGCAGCACCCGCTCCGGCAGTGCGTGCTGCGCGAGGAATTCGCGCACGGTCTGCACGGCGATGCGTGCCGCCTGATCCGCAGGGTAGCCGTAAACGCCGCAGCTGATGGCGGGAAAGGCCATGCTGCGACAGCCTTGGGCGGCTGCCAGTTCCAAGCTGCGGCGGTAACAGCTGGCCAACAGCGCCGGCTCGTTGCGATCTCCGCCGTGCCAGACCGGGCCCACCGTGTGGATCACGTAGCGGGCCTTGAGGGCAAAGCCGGGCGTGATTCTGGCCTCGCCGGTGGGACAGCCACCCAGGCGCGCGCAATACGCCTTCAGTGCCGGGCCGGCGGCGCGGTGAATGGCGCCGTCCACGCCGCCACCCCCGAGCAGGCTCGAGTTGGCCGCATTCACGATCGCGTCCACGTCCAGCTGCGTGATATCGCCGCTGACCAGTTGGATGCGATCGTCCATGTGTGCGCCCCAAACGAAAAACCGGGGACGAGCCCCGGTTTTGAGTTTAACCCGCATTTCTCACAGGGGAATCGGATGATGGCGAAGAGCCGGGCTTGGATCGCGCCGGCCTGGAGCGAGGGACATAGCCCAAGCTATGGCCCGAGTGAAGGCCAAGCGAGGCGGGCCCGGAGCGAGCCAGGCCGATT
>DATLYR010000222.1 GCA_035574475.1 Nevskiales bacterium
CGACCACCTTGCGCAGCACCGGCAGCCCGATCTGGGCGTGCCGCGCCTCGTCGGTCTGGATGCTGTTCACCATTTTCTCGAACATGTGGTCGCCGGCCGCATTGGCCATCGACGACAGGCCGATGAACTGCAGGTTGGTGAAGCCGGTCTCGAACACGAAGTTGGTGGCGATGGCGAACTCGATCGGGTTCGACCCGAGCAGCAGCTCGTCGATCATGTGGCGGCCGGCGATGGCCACCCAGTTGTTGCTGTGGAAGAACTTGTGCGTCCAGTCGAACTGGCGGTCGTGGCGCAGCAGCTCGTGCATGATCGACAGCGGGATCTGGGTGTGGCGGAACTCGTCCATGGCGCCGAAGGCGGCGGCCGTGCGCCAGGCGCTGTCGCGGCCGAAGCGGGCGGCGCGCAGGTTGCCGATCACCGCGGCGAACTCGGCCAGCGGCAGCGCGGCGGCGTGCAGCTTGAGCCCGTTGCGCCAGCCCGGGTCGAGCTTGGCGAATTCCTCGCGGTTGCCCACGACGGCGCAGATCGCATGCACGCTGGCGTCCTTGGCGGCCTGGTTGCGGACGTACTCGGTGTAGCTGGTGCGATAAGGCTCGTCCCAGTCCTGCCAGGCCTCCTGCGGCAGCCACGGCCGGCCGGCCATCACCTCCGGAAAGACTTCACGCTCGTCGACGTAGGAGAAGCGCCAGTCGAGCTTGCGCGCCAGGTCATGCCACTCGTCACGTCGCAGCATGGTCGTGCTCCACGCCGCCGGCCGGTTTCATCGGCAAGGTGAAGAAGAAGGTGGCGCCCCGGCCCGGTTCGGACTCGACCCAGATGCGGCCGCCGTGGCGTTCGACCGCCTTCTTGCAGATGGCCAGGCCGATGCCGGTGCCCGGGTACTGCTCGTCGGTGTGCAGGCGCTGGAACACCTGGAAGATGCGCTGGGCATGCTCCGGCGGGATGCCGATGCCGTTGTCGCGCACGTGGAACAGCCACTCCTGCCCGCGCGGCTCCGCGCCGATCTCGATCAGTGGCGGCGTTTCGCCGCGGAACTTGACGGCGTTGCCGATCAGGTTCTGCAGCAGCAGGGTCATCTGGGTCATCTCGATCGGGGCCTGCGGCAGCGATTGGCGGCGGACCTCGGCGCCGGCCTCGGCCAGTGCCGGCGCGAGGTTTTCCAGCGCGTGGTCGAGCGCCCGGTTGCAGTCGACGGGTTCGGAGCCGATTGGGCTGCGCCCGGCGCGGGAGTAGGTCAAAAGGTCGTTGATCATGACCTGCATGCGCTTGCCGCCAGCGACGATGAAGCCGATGAAGTCGTCGGCATCGGCGTCGAGCTTGCCGGCATAGCGTTGCCGGATCAGCTCGGCATATCCGACGATGGCGCGCAGCGGTGCCTGCAAATCGTGCGAGGCGGCGTAGGCGAACTGCTGCAGCTCGTCGTTGGAGTGCTGCAGTTCCGCGGTGCGCGCGCGCACGCGGCTCTCCAGCGCCTCGTTCATCTGCGTGAGCGTGCGGTGGGCCTCTTTCATTTCGGTGATGTCGATGCAGGAGCCGATGTAGCCGGCAAAGCCACCGTTTGGCGTGAAGCGCGGCACGCCTTGGTCGAGGACCCAGCGGTATTCGCCGTCGGCGCGGCGCAGGCGGTATTCCATGCGGAAGGGCCGGCGCTGCACGAAGGCGTTCAGGAAGATCGTCATGCAGGGCTGGAAGTCCTCTGCATGCACGCCCTCGGCCCAGCCGTTGCCGAGCTCCTCTTCCAGCGTGCGCCCGGTGAAATCCAGCCAGGTCTTGTTGAAGAAGGAGCAGAGCCCGTCCGGCTCGGCCATCCACAGCAGCACCGGCGCGCAATCCGCCATGTTGCGGAAGCGCTCCTCGCTCTCGCGCAGCTGCTCGAACAGCTTCTGGCGCCGCTGGTGTGGCTCGACGATGTTGAAACGCAACTCGTGCCGGCGTTCGCTGCCCGGCGACGCGTCGCCGGATGTCGGGTGTTCGAGGTCCAATGCCACTGCCGGTCTCCAGGCCGCCTGCGGGGCGGCCACCGGTCGGCGCACGGGCAGCGGCAGCCGGCCGCGCGGGGCGCCTGACTGTCAGCAGTATGGGGAGCAGCGCGCGGCGGCGTCTTTAGATTGTTTTCCCTAAACCCCGGCGGGGCTATGAAAGTTCTGGCGTGTTATCAGCGGCTTGTGAATCCTACTGGGCGGCGACCAGCGCATCGCCGGCGGCCAGGGCGTCGTGCCCCGAGTTTTCCCAGGCCAGCGTCCAGCGCCGATAGATCTCCATGTCGCCGAACTTCCAGGGGTGGAAGCCCGGCAGGAAGTAGGCGAGGTAATGCGGGATCAGCCGCGGGTAGAGCCCACCCCAGCCGTACAGCCACCACAGGCCTTTCAGCCAGAGGCGCCAGCGGTTCTTCAGGCCGTCCACCCTGAACATGTGGTTCATGATCAGGAATACGTGGAACGGGAAGGAGAAGGTGGTGAACATGAAGCTGAAGATGCGGGTGAAGTACCCGGCCTTCGCCACCCGGGTGAGCACGTCGAAGGCCACCGCCTTGTGCTCGATTTCCTCGACCGCGTGCCAGGCGTACATCGCGCGGATGCGCGGGTCGGCCTTTTCCATGATGCCGCTGGAGAAAAAGCCGTGCGCCATGAGTGCGGTCAGGTGCTCGGCGGCGGCGGTCTGACCGAGCGTGAACTCGCGCGAGAAACGCCCGCGGAACACCTCGAACATGAGGTGCTTCTGGAACTTCAGGTGGCCGTCCACGTCGATGCCTTGCGCCTTGAGCCGGTCATTGAAACGTGTGTGTACCATCCCGTGCTGGCCTTCCTGGTAGATGAAATCCTTCACCTGCGCGGCCAGCTTGGGGTCGGTGATGCGGTCGCGGAAATCGCGCACGCATTGAATGAAGAACTTCTCGCCCTCGGGGAAGGTGAGCGACATCGCATCGAAAAAGCGGGTCTTGAACGGATCGTTGTCCAGCCAGTACTTCGGGATATCGCCGTCCAGGCCGAAATCCGGGCTGGGGCGCGGCACGATGTCGGTGGGGCTGGGACGGTGTTGCAGTGCGGTCGTCATGGCGTTCGATCCCGGGCGGTTTGTTTGAATCTAGCCGCCGCCCGACGGGCTGGCTATGACGGGCCGCGACGCCAGGGAACATTGTGCGACAGGGCTAAGCGCCTGCCGATAGGGGGATTTTTCTAGGTCTTGGGCTGAGAATGGCTGCGAAAGGCGCTCGGCGAAACCCCGCTCCAGCGCTTGAAGGCACGGGTGAAGCTGCGCCGGTCGGAAAAGCCGAGTCGTTCACTGAGCGTTTCCAGGTCGGTTTCGCCCTGTTGCAGGCTGGCCATGGCCGCGCGGTAGCGCGCGCGGTCGTGGATCTCGGCGAAGCGTGTGCCTTCCTCGCGCAGCCGGCGCTGCAGCGTGCGCGGGTGCAGCCTGAGCGCCGCGGCGACGGCCTCGATGCCGCGGCCGATCAGGCGCGCGTCCTCGGCATAGGCCTGCTCGATGCTGGCGACCAGGCCGGTGCGGCGCGGACTCTGGCGCAGCAGCTGCTCGGCGCGGTATTCGGCCTGGCGGTGCAGCGCCGGGAAGCCGCCCTCGAGGGGCTGGTCCAGCAGCTTGCGCTCGAACACCAGCTCGTCCCGCGCCTGCGCAAACCGCACCGGCAGACGGAAATACTGCTCGTACTCCCCCGCATAGGGTGGCGCGGCATGGCGGAAGCGCAGCTCGCCGAAGGGCGCCTGCTCGCCCAGCAGGTTACGGCCGAACTTCAGGATCGAGGCAAAGGTGGTCTCGGTGAAATAAGGCTTGAGATCCGCGGGGTCGCGCACCGGTTCCGGCGTGTACAGGACCAGATGCGCCTGGTCGCCGTGCTCTTCCAGCCGCACGTCGAGCATCGGGTTGATGAGTTCCCGCACCCATTCGAACACGCGCACAGCCTCGCGCAGGCTGCTGCTGGTGTTGATGAAGGTTTCCAGGTCCGGCAGGTAGTCGAAGGCGAAGGTTTCGCCGAGCGCGAAGGGGAAATGCCCCTGGCGCGTACGCGCGATGCAGGCCTCCATGATCCGTTCCAACAGCGGTACGGTGATGGTGGCGGTCTCGAGATGCACCAGATCGGTCTCGATGCCCAGCTCGCGGAACACGGTCTCGACGTTGAAGCCGCACTTGGCCGCCGCCTTGACCCAGTTGGGCAGCGTGATGAAGGGGATCGGCTGTTCGTGCAGGGGCATGCGCAGATGCTGCCGCTTAGCCTGCGGCTTGGCAATGCAGATCAGTAAGGACGCAGCCCCTCCACATTGCCGGGCGGGCTGTAGTTGCAGACCCAGAACTCCTGCACGCCGTACTGCGGATGCTGGCCCCAGGCCGAGGCGCAGCCGACCTCGCGCGAGTCCTTCCACACGATCTGGGTGTAGTGCCGGCACTCGGATTCCTCGAGGCAGGCGTTCTTCTCGTAGTCGTAGTACTCGATTTCGTTGCCCCAGTAGTCCACCACGTCCGTGGGTTTGAGGCGCTCGCCGGCAAACCAGGCGATGTTCTGGCCGTAGGGCGAGTCGGGTCTGTGCTCGAACTTGCCCTGCCGCATCAGCGTCACCGCCCATTCGCGGGCGGCGCGCGCCAGCTCGTCCGACCAGACCAACGGCTCGGTCTTGACCTGGCGGCGCCAGAAGTTGTGCGCGGCGACGATTTCCTCGGCGGCGGCGGCCGAGATCGGTGGTGGCGGCGCGGCGGGGGCGGGCGACGGTGGCGGCGGCGCGGGCGCGCTGGGCGGCGGTGCCGCGTCGGGCGT
>DATLYR010000223.1 GCA_035574475.1 Nevskiales bacterium
GTGCAGCAAACCCAGCACCGTCTGGTGGAAGAACAGCGTGGCGAAGAAGCCGGCGATGAAGGCCTTGATGTGCGTCATGTCGTCCCCCGATGAGTACCCTGCCTTGAGGATACCCAAGCTTGGGGCTCAGGGTGCAAACCAGGGGCCGCTGACGCAGTAGGTGATACCGGCGGTGCCGGACTGGCCGTTGGCGCCGGGGCCGCGCTGCGAGCTGAAGTAGAAATGCCGGCCGTCGGGCGAGAACGCAGGGCCGGTGACCTCGCTGCCGTCCTGCCCGACCAGCTCGATGATCGGAAAGATGCGTCCGTCGCGGGTGAGCGCTACCGCCTGCTGGTTCGCCTCGCTCTTGTCCTCGACCACGATCAGGTCGCCGCCCGGCGTGAATACGATATTGTCCACCGAGTCGAGCACCGGCTCGGGCGGGTGGAAAAAGTCGTCGTAGATGATTCGCAGGCTGTCGCGCGCCGGGTCGTGCGCCCAGATGCGACGGTCGCCCTTGGTGCTGAAGTAAACGATGCCCTCGTGGTACCACAGGCCTTCGCCACCGTCGAATGCCGTGCTTTCCGGCACCTGCTGGCGAGTCGGCGTCTGCGGCTGGATCGGCAACCCCGGGAGCTGGGCCGGGTTCGGATTCGGCACGTCCAGCCAACGCACCGACCAGGGCCCGCGCGAGCCCTCGGTGTCCACTTCCTGCTGCGTGGCCTGCACCTGCATCACCTGCAGGCGGCCGCGCGACAGGTCCGGCCGGGCGCCGACATTGGGCGTGTCGGGCACGAAACGGTAGAAGCGTCCGTCGCCCTGGTCCTCGGTCAGATACAGGATATGGGTCGCCGGGTCCACTGCCACGGCCTCATGTGCGAAGCTGCCGAGCGACAGGTGCTGCTGCGGCAGGGCGATGCCGAACGGGTCGCACTCCCACACCGTGCCGCCATCCCATTCCTCGCAGGACATCCAGGTACCCCAGGGCGTGACGCCGCCGGCGCAGTTGATGCGTGTCAGCAGGCCGGGAAGGATGTTGTAGGCGCTAACGATTTCGCCCTGGGCATCGAAACGGATCGCGTTCACGCCGCCCGGCAGAAATTCGCGGTTGGAGACATAAATCCAGCCGCCTTCTGGATGCGGGTACACCGCGCCACCGTCCGGGTCGGTGTGCCACAGGAACAGGGTATTGCCGACCGGCCGGTTGGCCTGGGCGATGACACGGCAGGTAAAGCCAGGCGGGACGCGCAGGCCGTTGGCGTCCGGTGCGCCGAGCGGGCCGATGCGGCTCAGCTGGCCGCGGGCTGCGCTGCCGCCAGTACCGTCGGCGCCGCTGCTACCGCCGCAACCGGCCAGCGCTTGGCCCAAGGCCAGCAGCCCGAGTCCATGGACGCCGAACTTGAGCACCTGACGGCGGTTGAACGAAGTGCGCATGCACAACATAACGCGGGTTCAGGCCGCGCATCATGCATCGAAGTCGTTACGCGCTGATGACAGCCTGTCCTGGGCCCGCGACGGGTCCGTCGGCGGCATGGCGCCGACCTTGAAAAGACTCTGGATTCCGGATCGCGCCCGCTTCGCGGGCTTGTCCGGAATGACACAGACATTTACGGGACACCACCCTAGTTCGGCTTGTGCCGCCCCAGCTCCATTTTGCCGATCGCGTTGCGGTGCACCTCGTCCGGGCCGTCGGCCAGGCGCAGGGTGCGCGCCTGCGCATAGGCATAGGACAGGCCGAAATCGTCGGTCACGCCGCCGCCGCCGTGCGCCTGGATCGCCCAGTCGATCACCTGGCAGGCCATGTTGGGCGCGGCGACCTTGATCATGGCGATCTCCTTGGCCGCGGCCTTGTTGCCGACCGTGTCCATCATGTAGGCGGCCTTGAGCGTGAGCAGGCGCGCGGAGTCGATCAGGATGCGGCTCTCGGCGATGCGCTCCAGCGTCACCGTCTGCTGCGCCACCGGCTTGCCGAAGGCCACGCGCGACAGCGTGCGCTGGCACATTTTCTCCAGCGCGCGCTCGGCCAGGCCGATGAGCCGCATGCAGTGGTGGATGCGCCCGGGCCCCAGCCGCCCCTGCGCGATCTCGAAGCCGCGCCCCTCGCCGAGCAGCATGTTGGAGGCCGGCACGCGCACGTTCTCGAACAGGATCTCGGCGTGGCCGTGCGGCGCGTCGTCGTAGCCGAACACCGGCAGGTGCCGGAGGATCTTCACGCCCGGTGTGTCGCGCGGGATGAGGATCATGGACTGCTGCTTGTGCCGGTCCGGATTATCCGGGTCGGTCTTGCCCATGAAGATGAATAATTTACAGCGCGGGTCGTTGGCGCCGGAGCTCCACCACTTGCGGCCGTTGATCACGTAGTGGTCGCCGTCGCGCTCGATCAGGCTGGAAATATTGGTCGCATCTGACGAGGCCACACCGGGCTCGGTCATGGCGAAGCAGCTGCGAATCTTGCCGTCCAGCAGCGGCTCCAGCCATTGCTGCTTCTGCTCCGGCGTGCCGTAGCGCACCAGCACCTCCATGTTGCCGGTGTCCGGCGCCGAGCAGTTGAACACCTCCGGCGCCCAGATCACGCGGCCCATCACCTCGCACAACGGCGCGTACTCGAGGTTGGTAAGGCCTGCGCCGTATTCTGAATCCGGCAAGAACAGGTTCCACAAGCCTTCCGCACGCGCCTTGGCCTTGAGCTCCTCGATCAGTTTCGTCGGCTGCCAGCGGTCGCCCTCGGCGACCTCGGCGAGGAAGCGCGGCTCGTTGGGATAGATATGCTGCGCCATGAAGGCGTTGAGCCGGGCGAGCAGTTCCTGGGTGCGGGGCGAGTATTCGAATTCCATGATCAGCCTCGATGCGGCGCGGGGCTTTTGCCCGTCACCCCGGCGCAGGCCGGGGTCCAGCGCCTGGTGTGCCTGGGTTGGGTGAAGATTAGGCCCCCGGCGCGAATCCGTCCAATCAATACCAGGAATCATGATATATAAGTTTCATGCATATCAGACGCGTGGACCTGAACCTGTTCGTGGTGCTGGACGCCATCTTCACGGAGGGCGGCATCACCGCCGCGAGCCAGAAGCTGCGCCTGTCGCAGCCCGCCGTCAGCCACGCGCTCGGCCGGCTGCGCGCGCTGTTCGGCGACCCGCTGTTCGTGCGCGAGGGCCGCGCCATGGTGCCGACGCCGCTGGCGCGCGGCCTGATCGGCCCGGTGCGGCGCGCGCTGCGCGAGCTGGAGGTCACCCTGAGCGAAAGCGAGCGCTTCGACCCCGCCAGCTCGCAGAAGCGCTTCACCGTCGCGGTGCGCGACGTGCTCGAGTCCAGCCTGCTGCCGCCGCTGATGCGGCAGGTGCTGGCGCAGGCGCCGCACATCGACCTCGCCGCGATCCGCGTGGACCGCCGCCAGCTCGAATCCGAGCTGGCGGCCGGCACGCTGGACGCGGCCATCGACGTGCAGCTGCCGCTGTCGGACGCGATCCGCCGCCAGCGCATCGCGCTCGACCCGGTGGTGGTGGTGGCGCGCAGGAATCACCCGCGCATCAAGCGCGGACTGGACCTCGAGACCTACCTGGCGCTGGAGCACGTGCTGGTGAGCTCGCGCCGCACGGGGCCGGGGCTCGAGGACATCGAGCTGGCGCGGCTCGGCCTGCAACGCCGCGTGCGCCTGCGCTGCCAGCATTACTTCGCCGCCTGCCAGGTGGTGAGCGAAACCGACCTGGTGCTGACCATGCCCGAGCGCCACGCGCGCGTGACCAATGCGCAGTTCGGCAACCGTATCCTGCCCTTCCCGGTGGAAACGCCGCGGCTCGACGCCTACCTGTACTGGCACAGCAATGTAGATAAGGAGCCGGCCAACCGCTGGCTGCGCGAGAGCCTGGTCGCCGCGATTGCCGGCGTGCCGCCCCGCCGCCGGATTTGAAACCGCGCGCCGCTGCGCTATACCCAGATCATGGCTGTCGGAGGATTGCGCCATGAGTAAATACGTAGCGGTCGCCAGGCTCACGGAGATCCCTGAGCAGTCCGCCAAGTGCGTGGAAGTCGAGGGACGCAAGATCGCGGTGTTCAACCTCGGCGGCAGGTTCTACGCGCTCGACGACGATTGCCCGCACGAACAGGGGCCGCTGAGCGACGGCACTATCGTCGGCGAGGAGGTCGAATGCCCCTGGCACGGCTCGCGCTTCAACCTCAAAACCGGCCGCGTCACCCTGGATCCGGCCGAGGAAGACGTGCGCAGCTACCCGGTGCGGGTGACGGGGGACAGCGTCGAGGTGGAAATCTAGGGAACCTCTGATCAATTCCCTTCGTCATTCCGGCGAAAGCCGGAATCCAGCGACTCTAAAGGCTCTGGACCCCGGCGTTCGCCGGGGTGACGTACTCAGAGCTTCTTAGATATATCGCGCACAGCTTGAATGCTGGCGGTGCCTGGCATGGCGCGGTCATCCCCCGTCTGGTGGCCAAGCTTGCGCCATAATGACCGCATGTTGGACTACGACAGCCGCATCCCCGCCCCAGATAACGAGTGTGCGCTCACGCCGGCCGCGGAACTCGAGCAGCGTGCGCGCGATGCCGTGCTGTACTGGTTGCAGCAGGCCGAGCGCCTGGCCGCGCAGCGCGGCTTGCGCCTGGCGGCGATGCCGCGGCTGGCCTTCGACCTGCGCGGCCTGAACGCGGGCGAGTTCATCGTGGATGCGCGCCGCTATGGCGGGCCCTGCATCCGCATCAACCGCGAGCTGCTGCAGCGGCATCCGCAGCAGATGCTCGACCAGGTCGTGCCGCATGAAGTCGCGCACTATGTGGTATGGGCGCTGTGGCCGGGCCGCACGCGCCCGCACGGCCGCGAATGGCGCGCGGTGATGCGGCATTTCGGCAAGCCGCCGGAGGTCTCGCATCGCATGGCGGCGCGCCCATCGCGGCACGTGCGCCGGCTGCCCTTCACCTGCGGCTGCGAGGCCCCGCAGCTGTGCAGCCTGACGATCTACCGGCGGCACCTGGCCGGCGTGCGCTACTATTGCCGGCGCTGCAAGCAGCGCCTGCGGCCCGCGCCCGATGCAGTGCGTCCAGCATGAAACTGCGCGCCAGCAACATCGCCAAGCTCAAACACCAGGCCTTCGATGTGCTGATCGTCGGCGGCGGAATCAACGGCGCGGTGGCGGCCGCAGCGCTGGCCGGGCGCGGCGTGTCGGTGGCGCTGATCGATCGCGGCGATTTCGCCGGCTTCACCAGCCAGCACTCCTCGAACCTGGCCTGGGGCGGCATCAAGTACATGGAGAGCGGCGAGTTCGGGCTGGTGCGCAAGCTGTGCATGAGCCGCAACCACCTGATTCGCAGCTATCCCTCGACCATCCGGGAAATCCGCTTCTTCACCACCGTGCAGCGGGGCTTCCGCTGGCATCCGCTGCTGCTGTGGCTCGGCTGCTGGCTGTACTGGCTGATCGGCAACGGTTTCACGCGCGTGCCGCGGCTGAAGCCGCGCCGCGTGATCGAGCAGGAAGAACCCGTCATCAACACCGACGACGTGATCGGCGGCTTCGAATACTCGGATGCCTATTTCTACGACAACGACGCGCGCTTCGTCTTCAACTTCATCCGCACCGCGCTGAACTACGGCGGCATCGCCGCCAACTATGTCGAATCGCTGGGTGCGCGGCGCATGCCGGCGGGCAAGGATTTCGAGTGGCATACGCAGGCACGCGATGGGGTCTCGGGCGAGCGCTTCACCATCCGCTCGCGCGTGCTGATCAACGCCGCCGGCGCCTTTGTGGACGCGCACAACCGGCTCACCGGCGAAACCACCGAGTACCGGCATGTGCTGTCCAAGGGCATCCACCTGGTGGTGGACCACGTCACGCCGAACCGCCGCGTGCTGGCCTTCTTCGCCGACGACGGGCGGCTGTTCTTCGCCATCCCGATGGGCACACGCACCTGCATCGGCACCACCGATACGCGCGTGGACTCGCCCTTCGTGCAGGTGACGGACGAGGACCGGCGCTTCGTGCTGGACAACATCAACAAGCGCCTGCGCCTACCCAGGCCCCTGACCATGGCGGACGTGGTGGCCGAGCGCTGCGGCGTGCGCCCCCTGGCGGTGAAGGCTGCCAAGAATGGAGATGACGGCGGCGACACCGACTTCCTGCAGCTGTCGCGCAAGCACGCCATCGAGCTCAACCGCGCGCACCGGCACGTGAGCATCTTCGGCGGCAAGCTCACCGACTGCCTCAACGTCGGCGACGAGATCAGCGATGCCGTGCACAAGCTCGGCGTGCGCATACCGCACCCGGGCTTTCGCTGGTACGGCGAGCCGCCGGATGCGATCCGCGAGGAGTTCCGCCACCAGGCCCAGCTGATGAACCTGGACGGCTACACCGCGCCGGAGTCGAGCGAGCCGCTCAGCCGCCGGCTATGGCGCCGCTACGGCGCGCAGGCCATCGGCCTG
Organism: Nevskiales bacterium; assembly: GCA_035574475.1. NCBI lineage: Bacteria > Pseudomonadati > Pseudomonadota > Gammaproteobacteria > Nevskiales > Nevskiales bacterium. The sequence goes on from DATLYR010000223.1 coordinate 6,398, forward strand.
CTCGAGAACATCCGCGAGGACCCGCGCGAGGCCGAGGTGCTGATCAAGGGTACGGAGTACATCCGTTGCGAGCTGCGGCAGGCCGCGCGCCGCGAAATGATCGTCAAGCTCGACGACTTCCTGCGCCGGCGCTCGAAGATCGCGCTGGTGGAGCGGCGCGAGGTGATCCGCGCCGCGCCCGGGCTGATGGACGCCTGCCGCATCCTGTTCGGCGACGAGGCGCAGGCGAAGTTCGACGAATATTTCCGTGAGCACTGATGCCGGTTTCTGCGGCCTGCGGCAGACGTCGCGGCTGCGCTTCTGGGTCGAGGATTCCGGCGGGGACGGCGAGCCGTTGCTGCTGGTCTCCGGGCTGGGCTATTCGTCCTGGTGCTGGGCCGAGTTGCGTGACGCGCTGCGCGACCGCTGGCGGGTGATCAGCTTCGACAATCGCGGCACGGGCCGCAGCGAGCAGCCCGCCGGGCCGTATTCCATCGCCATGCTGGCGGACGACGCCGCGAGCGTGCTCGAGGCCTGCGGCGTGCAGACCGCGGATGTGCTCGGTCACTCGATGGGCGGCTATATCGCGCTCACGCTGGCGCGGCGGCATCCGCAGCGCGTACGCTCGCTCGTGCTGGTGTCCACGGCAGGCGGCGGGCGCGGCTGCCTGCCGTTGCCGGCCGACACTCGCGCGGCTTGGCTCGCCGCGGCCGGCCTGCCGCCGGAGCAGTACGCGCGGCGCACCATGCCGTTATCCTTCGCGCCCGGCTGGACCGAGCGCCATCCCGAGCGCTTCGAGCGCTACCTGCACAGCCGCCTGCAACACCCGACGCCGCCCGCCTGCTGGGCCGCGCAGTTCCAGGCCTGCGAGCAGTATTTTGCGGAAGGCGTGGGCGCGGAACGGATCACCCAGCCCGCGCTGGTCATGCATGGCACCGCCGACCGCGTGATTCCCTTTGCCAATGGCGAGTTGCTCGCCTCACAACTGCCGAATGCACGGTTGCTGCGCCTCGACGGCGTCGGGCATTTGCCGTATCTGGAAGAGCCCGAGCAGCTTACCAGAGAGCTGCTAAATTTTCTTGGGAGCATAATTACTTTAGATCGCACATAAGCGCATGTGCTTGTCTTACGTAGCAACACAGAAGGGCAGGGTCTGAATCAGCTGTCATAAACACCCGCCTCCGGACCAAAATACACGCAGGGAGTCCGATCACAACGTCGCAGATGTATACCGACTGGCAGATGACGCTTTTAACAGCAGAAACATGCTAGCGCCCGCAAGCCTGCTACAGGCCAGGGAATACCCGCCAAGGAAAGGGCCGCCACTTGCACAGTATCCTCCACGAAAAACCGTAACTGGTTTGCGTAGGCATGCATGCTAGAGTCGCCTTTATCGAGTTAGGGGCATTATTTACTTGAGTGTGGGGATTGTGCGCTTGATTTATCGCTGACTCCCACTCGCCAACCAAGGTCTACTGCGAGAGCCTGCAATCCCCCTAGAAGTATCCAGGCCCCGAAAATAATCATCAGCGCCTTCGGACTCGCGGGGGACGTTTGAACGATGGAAAGCGCATTTCTAGCGCGCTCGGCGTCCAACAGAAATGCCCATGTCCAATCCGTGATGCTAGAAACAAGCTGGCCTGCGACAAGCAAAACTAGCAGCCTAAAATGAACCCGATAGCGCTGAACGGCGAACACGAGCACGCAGATAATCAGTGTTTGTAGAGCCACCAGCCCAACGACACCCCCCCGGGCCTGAACGTACTCGATATTGCCTAGCCAAACGTACAAGGCAAGCCCGGAAAGGATTGTCATGGCAAAAAGCCGCTGAATTTTCATGGCTGACCTGTGGGAGATTGCGCAGCCGGCAGGCTGTTCGCGAATGCGCCACTCAGCCGTCCAGGCCAGATGGTCTGTGGCACCGATGGGAAGATCCCTGAAGCACGAAGTACCGCGCTCACATCAGAAGCACAGCTAGGTCCAAACCCGCCGCCCCGAGCTTCAGCAGCCCGTTCTAGTGCTAGTTCTTGTGACTCGGTCGTATCTTTGCAGGTTCTACTTGTGGAATCGTCGTCGTTTAGCTTGTGCAATTGAGCGAAGCGATCAAAGGTGCTGCTATCTGCCGGTACGAGGTCGCCCTCGCCGCCTCCATTTGCACGCGCATAGCTGCCTGATGGGTCATAGAGCCATCCGCCGCTAACACCTCTGGACCCGTATAGGGCGACGTGTCCGGGAAAGCCATTAACGGTGAAAAGACACGTCTCCAACCCTGCGGGATCGGTATAACGTACTGGATTACTGAAGGTGTAGGCGTACGTACTCATGCCGCCCCACAACCCAATCGGATCACTCTGCAGATACCGGCCTATGTCTGGATCATAAGATCTGAACCAGTTGTCATGCAGCCCTGATTCCCCGTCCGCATACTGCCCCGGAAACCGCAGGGGCTGGGTGGCGGCGTCGTTTTTCACGGTGACGTTTCCGAAGGGTTCGTAGTCGCCCTGCCAGACAATCTGGCGCTGGGCTCCGCTGAGGGCTTGCGGCGTG
>DATLYR010000224.1 GCA_035574475.1 Nevskiales bacterium
CACCCTCGCTTGCGACCACCAGCACCACCGGCGCATCGTCGCGCGCCAGCGCCGCGGCCAGGATCTCCGCGCCGCTATTACCCGGAAGCACCAGGTCGCACAGCACCAGGTCCCACGGCTCCTCGGCCAGCCGCGCCAGGGCATCCTGCCCCGTGTACACTGCGTCGCAGCTGGCGCCCTCGCGCTCCAGCCGGCGCACGGCCGCCTGAGCGATCGCGCGTTCGTCGTCAGCCACCAGGATGCGCGTCGTTGCGAGCGCTGCCGTGGTCATGGTGCGAAGCTATCCTCAGCCGTGGGTGGGCGCGAGAACCGTGAGCGCGCGCGGCACCACCGCGACCGCGAGCGGCTGGAACCCGCACGCCTCGCCGTCGGCCTGCACCGGCAGCTGCCGGTCCGCGCTGATCGTGACGTTGCGCGCCGCGAGCACGCGCATGCCCGGCTCCTCCCTGCCCTGGCGCAGCAGCAGCCGCCACGCCACGCGCGCGGCCTCGGGCAGCGAGCCCGCATCGAACACCACCACGTTCAGGATGCCGTCGTCGAACGCGATCGAGTCGTCGAGCGACAGCACACCCGGGATGATCTCCCTGCAGTTGGCCACCAGCACGGTGGCCGCCGGCAGCTCGAACTCACCATCCTCGGTGGTGATGCGCAGCGTGGCGCGGGTCAGCGAGGTTGCCAGCCCGACGGCAGTGGCCAGGTAGGCGCCGATGCCGAACTGCCGCTTGTGATGTGCCGGCGTGCGGTGCATCAACTCGGCGTCGAAGCCCATGCCGGCAGCCACGACGAAGTAGCGCGCACCGGTGGACGTCTCCAGCCTCCCCACGTCGATGCGCCGCTTCCTTCCTTTGAGTATCACCTCGGCCGCCGCGCTGGCGCGGCGGCGGATGCCGAGGTTGCCTGCCAGCAGGTTGCCGGTGCCGGCAGGCAGCAGGCCCAGCGGCAGGTCGGTGCCCACTAGCGAGGCCAAGATCTCCATCACTGTCCCGTCGCCGCCGTGCGCGATCAGCAGCTCGAAGCCGTCGCCGACGGCGTCGCGCGCGATCCGCTCAGCGTGTCCCGGCTCGGTCGTGCCCACTACCTCGACCGCGAGCCCGCCTCTGGCGAGCCGTCGCCGCGCCTCGCCCAGGCCCGCCGCGTTGGCGCGGGCCGCCATCGGGTTGGTGATGATCAGGGCGCGCGTCACCGGATCCCCAGCGACCAGAACAGGTCCAGACCCACCTGGTAGCGCGCGCGGTCGGCGCTGATCGATGTGCCGGTGCCCACCTGGCAGTTGCTCACCACGGGCTCGAGGGCGGCCGTGGCGGTCCAGCGCGAGCCCATGCGGTACTCCACGGTCGCGCCCACCGCCTGGGCGCTGCGCACCTCGCACAACCCGGCATCCAGGATGAGGAATGTGCGCGAGCCGATCTGGGTGCCCGCCTCGATGCGCGCGGTGGACAGGCCGAGCGTGCCGGCGGTGCCCGCGCCGGGACGGATAGTTATGTAGTCGAGCGGTAGCCCCAGGTCGCTGATCAGGGCGCTACCCAGCTCACCGGCCGCGTAACCGGTCAGCGTCGCCGTTATGCTCTGCACCAGCGCCTGGCGGTTGACCACGCCCCCCGCCGCGCCGGCCTGGAGGGCCGCCGTGGGCTGGCCGAACATCAGGTACGAGACGATTTCGGTCTCGGTGAGCGGCGGGCGCTGGTCGCTCTCCAGCCTGAGGCGCGGCGCCAGCAGCGTGCCGCCGATCTGGACCCGCACGGTGAGCTGGCCGCCCTCCACCGTGCGCACCACGTGCTCGGCGCTCACGTCCATCTCGGGATTGAAGTCCGGCGTTCCGAAGAAGCGGATCGTCCCCTGGGTGACACGGAACTCCTTGGAGATGGTGGTGAGCACCAGCCGGTAGGTTCCCCGGACGGTACGAAGTGTACCATCCATGCGGTATCGCGGCAGCCCGTCTTCTACCGCCTTGTTGACCACGAAATCGCCCGCCAGCTGGATGTTGGCCTCGCTGGAGCGCAGCCAGAAGTCGTTGCCCATCGCGATCTGGAAGTCGCGGATGCGCAGCGAGTCGAGGAACACGGTCTGCACGTCGGGACCGAGCTCGGCGGCGCGCGCGAGGTTGGAGTCCACGATGGCACGGAACTCCGGGTCGTCCAGGCTTACGATCCGCTTCTCGACCAGGTCGGCGAACTTGAGGTAGCCTTCGTTGGCCACCACTCTTCCCGACACCACGGCGCCGAGAACCGGACCGCGCAGCGTCAGGTCCCCGCTGAAGGTGCCGCCGGCGAAGTCGCGCATCTCGATGGCGTGGAACCGGTCGGCGCGCGCGGCGAGGTCGAGCCGCGGGCGTCCCAGGCCGCCTTCGCGCGGGAAGTAGACGGCGCCCGACAGCTCCAGCGTTCCCGAGGCGCGCAGCCGCCCGCGCACCACGCGCAGCGTCGTGTCCTGGAGCTCCAGTCTCACGTCCATGTCGCGGTAGCGGACGCCCACCGCCGGAATGGTGAGTGCGCCGGAGCTGACCTCGATGAACCCGGTAAGGCGCGGCTGTTCCCAGGTGCCGGCAACCCGTACGTCGAACTGCGCCGATCCTTCGAGGTCGCGCACCACAGTGACGATCGGCCCCAGCAGCGCCATGTTCAGCGAGTCGGCTCTGGCCACCAGCAGCAGCGAGTCGGCGAGCACGCGACGGTCGGCGCCGCGCAGCGCGAGGTTGATAGGAACAGTGCCCGATAGCGCCACCAGCCGGCTCTCGCCGCTCCACACGCCGCCCTTGAGGTCGAGTCTGCGGTCCGCATAACTGCCGAATACCTGGAGGTCTGGCGCGCGGTAGTCGCGGTATCGGCCGTCACGCAGGGTGAGCATCAGCTCCATGCGTGGATCATCCGCTTCGCCCTCGACAGCTGCAGCGAAGCTCATCGTGCCGCTGATGCCGGTGGTGTCGCGGCCCGCCAGCGTGAACACGTCCACCAGCGCCAGCGAATCGCCGGCCACTGCCATGCGGCCGGGGCCGCGGAATGCCACCGTTCCCGAGGCGACGATCCGGCCGCTGCCCGCGCCGCGCAGCTCCAGCGAGTCGACGCTGATCGAGTCGCCCGCCAGCTGTAGCCGCGCCGGCTGTACCAGCGTCCACTCCCCGACCACCAAGTCGAGCGCCAGCGCGTTGAGCGCGATGCTCCGCGCGGCCCCGGATGCGCGGTAGGT
>DATLYR010000225.1 GCA_035574475.1 Nevskiales bacterium
GGCGAGGTGGCGAGCAGCGTGCGCAAGTCGCGGCCGAAGACGCGCAGCAGCCGCTGCACGTGCAGGCTGTCGTCGCCGCGCGTGCCCAGCTGCGCCTCCAGCTCGCCGATGCGCTGCTGGTCGGCCTCGGCCTGGCGGCGCAGCGCCGCCGCGCGGGCCTCCAGCGCGCGCACCTCCTTGAGCGCGGCGGCGTGCTTCGCTTTCAGCTCGGCATGCGCCTGGGCGAAGCGCGCCTCGCGCGCCTTCTGCTGCTGTGCGCTCTGCTCTTTTTGTTGCTGTGCGAAGCGCAGCAGTTCGTCGGGGGTGGCGGCGGAGGCGGGCTGCACCGCACAGATCAAAACAAGTAACAGCAGAACCGCCCAAGCCTTTACCCCCTCCCCCTTGATGGGGGAGGGATGGGGCGGGGGTGAGAAGCTGCCAGCGGTTAGCCCCCTCTCCCTGTCCCTCTCCCGAATCGGGAGAGGGGACTTTTTATTCGGCGTACTCACGACCCCGCCCCCGGCGCCGGCAGGAGCAGCTCCATCAGCTCCGGTGGCGTCTCGCCGCGGGCCATGTCGAGGGCGGCCTCGAGTCGTTCCCGTTCTTCCGCCGGCAGCGGCTGCCAGCGGCGTGTACTGCGGTCCCAGTAGCCCTGGCGCGCGCCTTCGGGTTCCAGGTAATAGAGCATGACCCGGCCGACGCGCAGGAATTCGACGTCCTGGTCCTTGCCGCCGAAGCGCAGCTGGCCGGTATAGGCCTCGACGCTGCGGCCATACTGCAGCTCGACCTGGGTGACTTCCAGCACCGCACGCAGCTTGTCGGCGTCCGGTACGTCCGGTTTCGCCAGCAGCGCCTTCAATCCGGCGATACGCTGGCGGCGCTGGTCGAGCCGGAACGGCGCATCCGCCTGCACGAAGCGATCCAGCCAGGCGACCATCTGCTGCAAGGCCGGAGCGACTTCGATCTGGCCGGGCACGCCGGCGGACAGCTCGCGCTCCAGCTGCGCGCGGCGCGCGGCCTGCTCGCCAGCGTGGCGTTCGAGCGCCGGCAGGTCGGTCTTGAGGCTTTCCAGCTGCAGCACGCCGCGGCGCATCTCGTCGCGCATGCGGCGCATGTCGTCGTCCAGCTTGTCGATGCGCGCCTGGGACTTGGCCGCTTCCTGGTGCGCCTGCACCAGCAGTTCAATCGCGGGGTTGGCGCTGTCGGCGGCGAGGGCGGGGAGTAACAAGACAACCAGCAGCAGGGCCATGACGATACGACTGGCGCCGGCAAGAGTCGCCTGCAGGCAGACTCCTACAAAGGCTGACGCTCTTTTGTAGGAGCGTGCCATGCGCGCGACCGGCGCAATGGCGATCTCCACGACTTTCGCGGGAATGACGAGACTGGTCCGGGGCCGGCGCCTGATCATCTGTACCACCCGCAAGCCCGTCTGGCGATCAGGAACCACCCTGCTGCGGGCTGGTGACGAAGCCCATGCGGCGCATGCCGGCGTTCTGGGCCGCGGCCATGACTTCGGCCAGCTTCTCGTACTGCGTATGCCGGTCGGCGCGCAGGTGCAACTCCGGCTGCGGCTGCTGCCGAGCCGCCACCGCCAGGCGCTCGCCCAGCTCGGCGCGGGTGAGCGGGCTGTTGTTCCAGTACAGCGTGCCGGCGGCGTCGATGGCCACGGTGACGATCTCGGGCTTCTCGGTGCTCTTCTGCGTGGTGGCCTGCGGCAGGTCGATCTTGACCTGGTGGGTCAAGAGCGGCGCGGTGATCATGAAGATGATCAGCAGCACCAGCATCACGTCCACCAGCGGCGTGGTGTTGATCTCCACCATCGGTGCGTTATGGCCTTCCTGGTCGAAGCTGCCGAAGCTCACGGCTTGACCCCCATCGAAGCGCGGGTGGCCGCGACCTGCAGCATGTCGCGACCGCCGCCCTCCAGCACGCGCGCACCGGTGGTGAAGTAGGCGTGCAGGTCGTGGGCGAAGGCGTCGAGGTCGGTCAGGATCAGGCGGTTGCTGCGCACGATGGCGTTGTAGGCCAGCACCGCGGGAATCGCCACCGCCAGGCCTAGCGCGGTCATGATCAGCGCCTCGCCGACCGGCCCGGCCACGGTCTCGAGCGAGGCCTCGCCCTTGGCGCCGATGGCGGACAACGCGTGGTAAATGCCCCAGACGGTGCCGAACAGGCCAATGAAGGGCGCCGTACTGCCGACCGTCGCCAGCAGCGTCAGCCCGGATTCCAGGCGCGCGGTCTCGTGGCTGATGGTGTGACGCAGGGTACGGGTGAGGAAGTCGCTCAGGCTGGTGGCTTCGCCCAGGCGGTTGGGCGCGTGCTTCTGGTAGTGCTCGGCGGCCTTGGCGCACTGCCGGGCCAGGCGCGCGAAGGGGTCGTCCGGGTGCTTGTCGAGCTGCACGATGGCCTGCGCCAGCGAGGCCGCGCCCCAGAAGGCATCGATGATGCCGTCCATGTGCGTGCGCACCTTCCACAGGTGCCAGGCCTTGGTCAGGCCGTAATACCAGCTGGCCGCGGACATCACCACCAGCACGATCAGCGTGCTGAACACCACGGTGTCCATCTGGCCCAAGAAAGATCCGTTCATCGCCGCGTTACTCCTCAGCACCCCAAGGCCGCCGTTCTCGCCGGTCTGGCCTTTTGACTTGCGCACCCCTTGCCGGGTTTCTCTTTAATGTCTGTCGCGGCTGAAGCCGCTCCCACCAGGACCTAGTGCCTGTGGCCTGGAGGAGCGACTTTAGTCGCGACACCCCCAGCTCAACGTGATCCAAAAGGCTTAGCCTTACCGGTTGGTCTTGTTCTTCAGGTTTTGCGTCGTGAAGTAGTCGCTCTTGAACTCGATCAGGTAGTCGCTGACCTTGTCCTCGTTCTGCATCGCGGTAGTGAAATAGCGCCCGGTCTGCAGGTCGTAGATCACCTCCGGCACCGCCGACACGGTCGGGATCATCGGGAAACTGGCCAGGTGCCCTTCCTGGAAGCGCCAGTACTGGTCGCGGTTGTCGTAGCAGTCCACCGCCGCGATCGACCAGCTGTCCTCGTCGAGGTAGAACACGCGCTTCTTGAAGATGTGCGAAGTGCCTTCGCGCAGGTTGGCCTCCACCACCCAGACGCGGTGCAGCTCGTAGCGCGCCAGCTCCTGATTGATGTGGCTTTTGTGCAGGATGTCTTTGTACTTGACCCGGCGGTCCTCGATCTTGAAGGAGTTGTACGGGATGTACAGCTCCTTGCGGCCCACCAGCTTCCAGGTGTAGCGGTCGAGCGAACCGTTGAACATGTCGATCTGGTCATAGGTCTGCGAGTTGTCCGAGCCCTCGGTCGGGTTGTCGTAGCCGGCGTCCGGGACGCGGCGCACGCGACGCACCTGCGGGTTGTAGATATAGGCCTCGCGCAGACCCTGCACCGGCTCGGTGGCCAGGATGAACTGGCCGGTGATGCGCGGCGGCGACAGGTACTCGGACAGGTAGTACAGCATCACCTTGTTGTCCGGCGGCGGCGGGTTCTTGATGTTCGAGTAGACGAATTTCACGTCCTCGATCAGTTTGGTGATGGTATAGCTGCCGTCCGGCTGCACGATCGCCTGGTTGTTGTAGCGGCGCACGCCGGCGCCGCGGAACTTCATGCGGTGGTTCCAGATGATCTCCTCGGGGCGCTCCGGCAGCGGGAAGGGAAAGCCGAGCGCGGCGCCCTTCACGTCCGAGCCTTCCAGCACCGCGGTCGAGGCATTCTTGATGGTGGCCTCTTCGATCACCTTGGGGAAATGCCCGGAGCGGATGCTGGTGTAGACCGGCATCTTGTAGCTGGGGTACTGGGTCAGCATGCGCTTGTGCCCTTCCGTCAGCTTGTCCGCGTACTGGGCCATGTTGGCCTTGGTGATCGTGAACAGCGGCTTTTCGATGCGACCGCCGGAGAAGAGCTTTTCCAGCTCGTCGCCGGGCATGGTCTCGATCTGCTGCGGCGTCAGCCGGCGCTGCTCGTCGGTGAAGTTGCTCGGGCCGGTCCATTCCGGGATGCTGCCGTCGGCATTGGCGGCACGGATCGCGCCGATGGCGGTCAGTTCCTTGCCGAGCTTGGCGATGTCTTCGGGCGCCGGCCTGGCGGTGGCGGTACCGGCCGCCAGCAGCGCGGCGGCGAATCCAAGTCCCAGGTGAATGCGAGTCAAGATAGGCTCCTTACGAATACGCTCAGGTTCATGGCAGGCACGGCTCTAACCGCGACCACTGCCGGAAGGTTAGCAGAATGCGGCAAAACGTTTGCCAGCGGTATGCCCGGCCGCCGTCCATGTCCCGTCTCCTCAGCAAAGCCCCCAAACGAAACGGCCCCGCAGAGCGGGGCCGGTTATGGAATCCGTAGGTGTGGACTGTTACGGTGTTGTAGTGGTGGTGGTCGTGGTGGTCGTGCTGCTGCCAGAGCTACCGTCATTACCCACGATGATCGCCAGTCCACCCAGTCCGCCCAAGATACCGAGCGTGGTCCCGAGGCCCACACCCAGACCCACGCCGGTGGCCGCACCGACACCGGCACCAATGACCGGCATGCTGTTGACCAGGACAGGCGCCACGCCACCCAAGCCGACGAAGCCGATCTGGCCGGCCTGAACGACCAGCGTGCCGGCCGCATTGGTCAGGGTGATACTGCCCTCGGTGACCTGCACATAGAGGCCCTCCGGGGTCCAGATCATGGTGTACGCCGTGCCGCGGATCCCCATGGTGGCGACCGGCGTCTTGACCCGGTAGCTGGTGGTGTCACGCCGGCCCAGCGAGGCCACCACGGCGTCGAAGCCGCCGCGGATGAAGGTGTAGAAGCTCTTGCCGGTTTCCGGCTTGTCCGCGGACTTCGGCGGCGTGTACTGATCAATGACGAACTTGGTATTGGGATGCAAGGCGATACGCTCGCCGTTTTCCATGCGCACGCGCATACGGCCGTCGTCGCCGGTCACCAGTGCGTCCCCGGATTCGATCGGTGTGTCCTTGCTTGCCTGCAGCTCGGTGCCACCGCGCTGGATCTTGGCATCGCCGGTGGCGAACTCCACCGTGCCGGCCGCTGCGAGCGCCAGATTGCTCAGCAGCATGAGCAACATCCCGAAGACCGGGACGGTCAGTTTGATCGCCGCTCTTTCTCGCATGTTGCCCCCCTATGCTTGGCAGTTCATCCTTGGAGTTTTGCGTAGCCTTGCCGGACCTTCCAGAAATACCCTGGAATCACTCGGTTGGCCGTAGCGGCGCACGCAATACCCCCCCATATCCCGGCAAATTTAGTATGCGCCAACATAATCTCGATTTCCACCGTTTGCTGAATCAGTCGAGAAAACCCGGCCAGCCGCCGGTCACGGTATCCCGCCCGGCATCCTGTACCAGGCCGTACAGGGCACGGCCGTCCCGCACCTTCTGGCCGCCGTCCCGGGTCAAGGGCTTGAACACGAAGCTGCTGCGCTGGCGGCTCGATCGGTTGAAGAACAGGTCCAGGGGCAGAGTGAGGTAGAAGCCCTTGTCGAAGCGGCCCTCGCCAAAGTCTTCCGAGGAGACGTCGGTAAAAGTGGCAAAGGCCCCGGCCCGCACGCCGTTGGCAAACTCACGCGAGAAATCCAGGGTCGTGCCCGTGTCCCCGGCCAGGTAGCGCCCCACGCTGACCTGCGCCAGGACCTCGTAGAACGGCAGTTCGTAGTACAGCGTCAGGTGGCCGGTGGTCACGTCATAATCCCGGAAGTCGAAGCGCTGGTCGAAATCCCGCTGCCAGACATGGTTCAGGTTGAAACCCAGCGCCCAGGCCTCTTCATAGGGCTTGTAAAGCAGTTCCCCCGCCACACCGCCATACATCTCCTCGAACAGGCCGGCCGACAGCCGCGCGTACCATTCCGGCGCCGGTGACCAGATGTAGTTGGCCTCCAGGAACACGATGTTGTTCTGCCCTTCCTTGAGGTAGTTGACGATCTCGCTGCGCACGTGCGGCAGAGTGCTGCTCGGCCGTGGCTGCAGATCGTCGAAGTTGTTGTAGATATCGAAACCCAGCGCCCCGGACAGGCTCAGCTCCGGCGTCAGCTGCAGGTCACCGCCAAGTCGCAGCCACAGCTGGCCGAAGTAGAACCCGTCGGGGCCGCCGATGTGCTGGCGCAGCTTGGGGGTGATGTCCCAGCTGAAATCCGGAAAAGCGGCCAGATCGGTGAGTGCTGCACGGCGGTAGCCGTTGCGCGGGCCGGTGACACTGCTACCCAAACGCATCTCGGCCAGCGTCGCAGCGCCGGCGGCGATCCGTTCGAGGTCCGCGCGCGCCACCGTGGTACGGTGCGTCTCGACCGGGCCACTCATATCGATCAACACAAAGCTTTCCACCGCATCTGGCGCCAGTTGTGTCAGCACGCGCGCAATACGTCCAGCGGCCTGCGCGTGGTTGCGGTAGCGGCCCTGGCTGTACCACAGCTGCAGCGAGCGGGCATCGCGGTTCAGCGTCAGCCCGCGCAGGGTATAGCCCTGTTCCCTGAGCGGCTGCTCCAGACTGCGTGCCAGCTCGCGTTCCTGGGCCAGCGTCAGGCGTGCCTGCATCTCCACCGCAGTGCGTACCCGCACCGGCGGCGGAATCGGATCACGGGTTTTGGGGGGACCACGATCACGCTGCAGATTGATGTGGGTGGAGACATTGGCCATGAAGGTGTTGCCGCGCTCGATACCCGCCGATACGTCGAAGTAATTGTTGACGGGGTACAGGAACGCCAGGTTGACGGGCGTATCTGCATCCTGGTCGTTGCTCAACGCTTCGCTGCGGTAGTCGTTGCCCTCGTACTCCAGCTTGACCCGCAGCCCGCGCCACGGCGTCCACCACTCCAGCCCTCCGAAGAAAGCTACGCGCTCGCCGCGGAACCAGCGATCAAAGTCCGGCGAGCCGCCACCCGGCTCTGCACCGGGCCGGGTTTCGAACTTGTCCGACAGGACGGTAAAAGGATTGCGCACATCCCCGCGCGCGCCCAGCCGGCCCCAGCCCATGCCTAGGGAGACATCCAGGTTCTCGAAACGCTTGCTGGCCACCAGGTACTCGCTGCCGAACAGACCGGTGCCGCCGATGTCGCGTACACCCAGCGCCAGCTGCGGGCGATGGCGTGTTTCCTCCACCAGCCGCAGCTTGAAATCCACGCCGCGGTCCTTGGCTGTCTGGTCACCACTGAAAGCGGGTGGCCCGAACAGGCGATTCTCGATCTCGGTGTAGCGCAGCGTGGTTTCCAGCCAGGGCAGTAACTGCAACGAGGCGTAGATATGGTTGTAAGGCTTCTGCGTGGACAGCCCGAAACTCAGCGTGCCGTCGTCGGCAAAGCGTGCGGTCGGGTTCTGCATGAGGCCGACGCCGCCGAAGTCCGACTGAGAGTAGTCCAGCGGGCCGGCAGGGACAGGCGGCGAGAAAAGGATACTGCCACCGACCGCAGCCACCCATGCCACGCACTTCATCTTTGATTTCGTCACCCCGGCAAAAGCCGATGTCCTGTGACTTGCAAGACCCTGGATTCCGGCTTTCGCCGGAATGACGGAGTAGCTCACGGCTTTTCGGGTTCGCCCTCTCACGCAGGCACCCCGAAATGGTCAATCACGATTGGCGGGCTGTCCGGCGCGAGGTGCTGGATACTGCGGATCACCGTGCCGCTATCCGGCTCGAGCCAATAGGTGTTCAGCGCGCGCCACTGCCAACGCCTGACCGTCAGCACCTCGGTGATGCGGACCGTGCGGTGGGTGCGCTCCAGCACCGTCACGAACTCCTCGCCGACAGCTTCGAGCGTGGAGCGGTAAACCACATCGCGGTGATCGCCGGGCACAAGGTCAACCTGCCGTGTCAGACCGGCACGTGCCGGCGGTGCCGACTCCAGCAGCGGATCCTCGGTCGCAAAGCGTGTTGCAGCCAGGTCGCGGCGCAGACCGTGGGTGGCCACGATCCGCCCCCGGCGGGTCACCAGGCTGATGCGGTTGCTGGACTCCCAGCGCAGCGCATGGTCTGCCTCGTAGCGGGTCAGGAACATGACCCCCGGCAGGGTCTCGCCCACCGTGACGCCGATGCACGGCACACGCAGCGCCTCGATGTCCGCACGGCTGAAGGGGTAGCGGGTTGTGCCGCCGCCTGCGACGGCACCGGCGGTGCCGGCCAGTGGCCGGCCGCGCGCGCAGCCAGCCAGAGCGGCGCTGGCAAGGGCCAGCAGGAAACCCCGCCGCGTGCACAGCGCCGTCGTTGCGGTCGTCATGGGGCGCCGGGCACCGGGCCTGAGCACGTGCCGGGTTACTGGTTGTCGATCGAGTCGAAAATCACCGCCGTCTGGAAGACCGCGTTGAGCGACGGGATGATCTGCGCCAGCGCGCGGTTCCAGTTGACCAGCGTCGCCGAGGACACGAACACCACGTCACGCGGCTTCAGCGGGAACTGGTCCGCCAGGAGCAATGCGTCCACCGACTTCGCATTGAGCTGGTAGATGACGGGCTCCAGGCGCGTGTGCACGCTGCCGCCGGGATTCTGCGCCTCGTCCACGAAGCCGCGGATCACGTAGATGCGACCGGCATTGGCGGTTT
>DATLYR010000226.1 GCA_035574475.1 Nevskiales bacterium
TGATCCGCAAAGGCGGCCCGCCGATTCCCATCAACTACAGCGTCCACCTCAAGAACGATCGCTGGCTGGTGTATGACGTCACCATCGATGCCATCAGCCTGGTCTCCAACTACCGCGGCACTTTCGCCGGCGAGATCCGCAAGAATGGTCTGGACGCCCTGATCGCGCGCCTGGAGCAGAAGCAGGCCGGCCAGTCGGCCAGCCAATGAGCGCGACACTGCGCGTCGAGGTCCGCGACGGACGGCTGGTGCTGAGCGGCGAGCTGGACCATACCAGTGTCGCGCGCGCACTCGCCGAAGGCCGTGCCTGGCTCGAAGGCAGCCGCGGCCCACTGCAGGTCGATCTGTCAGGCGTGACGCGCAGCGAAAGCGCCGGCGTCGCGTTGCTGCTCGAATGGCTGCGTGCGGCACGGCAGCGCGGGCGCGAAATCGAGTTCCTGTCTCCCCCGCGCCAGCTGCAGTCGTTGCTGCAATTCTTCGGTCTGGAAGGCGTGCTCCCGATCCGCGCCTGAATGCCCGCGTCAACCGCCAGGTGAAGCGTGCGCTGATCGTTTTTCTCGCCGCTGCCGGCCTCAGCGGGGCTGGTACCTTTCTCTACCTGCAATATTCGCTGCGCAGCACGCTCGAGCAGGCCATCGGTGAGCGGGTGGGTACGGACGCCCGCGTGGGCTTGGCACACATCGGTCTGTTTCCCTGGCGGATTCAGCTGAAAGGCATCGCCATCCACAATCCCGAAGGCTTCGACGCATCCCATTTCATCAAGGCCCGTGACCTGCAGCTGCGCATCGCCCGCTACAGCCGCAGCGAAAAGCTCATCCGCTCGCCGCAGATGAGCATCGACGGCATGGACGTCTGGGTCGAACGCCAGGGCCTGCGCAGCAACACCGGCGTCATCCAGGCGAATCTCCGGCACTTCGACCGGACGCATGCCCTCAGCCGCGCCGACAAGACCAAGTTCATCATCCGCGAGCTGCGCATCCGCGGGCTCAAGGCGCATCTGCGCCTCCAGTCCGCCAGCACGACGGCCGACATCCCGGATATCGTGCTGCGCAACGTGGGCGCAGACCGCGGCGGCGTGACGATCGGCGAGCTCGCCGGCATCGTCACCCAGGCCGCCATCCGCGCGGCGCTGCGGGCCGAAGCCGCCGAGCGGCTCGGCCGAAGCGTCGAGGAAAGGGCGCGTAAGCTGGAACACAAGCTCGGCGAGCTGTTCGACTAGCCGCCCGCTACGATGCCAGGGTGCGGACATCTCCGCGCCCCGCGCTCGTCAAGATTAAACTCTTCCGAAATGCCCGCCCCACAGCTAGAACTGTTCGCCACCTGCCCACGTGGCGTCGAACCCCTGCTGGTCCATGAGCTTGGCGCACTCGGCGCGACGCAGGCGGCCGAGCGCAAGGGCGGCGTGCGCTTTGCCGGCACGCAGCAGGTCGCCTATCGCGCCTGCCTCTGGTCGCGTCTGGCCAACCGCATCCTGTTGCCGCTGGCCCGTTTCGACCTGGCCGACGCCGGCCAACTCTACGAAGCCGCACACCGGATCGACTGGCCGGAACTGTTCGACGTCGGGACGAGCTTCGCGATCGAGGTCGCGGGCCGCTCGGCCGTGGTCAACCATACCCACTACGCGGGCCTGAAGGTCAAGGACGCGATCGCCGACCGCTTTCGCGAAAGCGCCGGGCGGCGCCCGGATGTCGATCCCGATCATCCGGGCATCCGCATCCATCTGCACTTGGACGGCGCGCAGGCCAGCCTGAGCCTGGATCTGGCCGGCGAGAGTCTGCACCGGCGCGGCTATCGCAGGGCCGGCGCCGAGGCACCGCTCAAGGAAAACCTGGCCGCTGCCATCCTGGTCCGGGCCGGCTGGCCCCAGGTCTGCGCCGCCGGTGGCGCCCTGCTCGATCCCTTATGCGGCTCCGGCACGCTGGTCATCGAAGCCGGGCTGATGGCGGCCGACATCGCACCCGGCCTTGCACGCACACGCTACGGCTTCGAGGCCTGGCTTGAACACAAGCCGAAGCTGTGGCGGGAACTGCGCGCCGAAGC
>DATLYR010000227.1 GCA_035574475.1 Nevskiales bacterium
AGAACAAGCCGGTCGCCGACAACGTCGAGGTCGGCGCCATGATCGAGATCCCCGCCGCGGCCATCGCCGCGCCGATCCTGGCGCGCCACGCGCGCTTCTTCTCGATCGGCACCAACGACCTGATCCAGTACACGCTGGCCATCGACCGCGTGGACGACGAGGTCAACTACCTCTACGATCCGCTGCACCCCGCCGTGCTGCGCCTGATCCACATCACGGTCGAGGCCGGGTCACACGCCGGCATTCCGGTGGCGATGTGCGGCGAGATGGCCTCCGATCCGCGCTACACGCGGCTGCTCCTGGGCCTGGGCCTGGCGGAGTTCAGCATGTACCCCGGCAGCCTGCTCGAGATCAAGCGCATCATCCGTCACAGCGACACCCGAGCGCTGCGCGGTACCGTGCAACGGCTGCTCGCCAGCACCGACAGCGCCGAGCTGCACGAACTGATCGAGCAGCTGGGCGCACCGGCAACGCACTGAGCGACTTCCGGCCGTAGACGCCGCAGGGCGTTTCCCTTAACGTCTGTCACGCGCGTGCCATCGCGCCGCGCGAGTCTATCGTCCGCCCACGCACCGGCTGCGCCGCCATGTCCGAGACCGAAGACGCCCTCGACCCCAGCACCGACCGCCGGCTGGAACGACTGCGCACGGCACTGGACAGCGGCCGGCTGCAGCGCGTGCAGCGCCTGCTGCACTCCCTGCCCACCGCCGAGATTGCGCTGCTGCTCGAGTCCATGCCCATCGGCGAGCGCCAGGTGGTCTGGGGTCTGGTGGATCCGGAGGATCGCGGCGAGGTGCTGGTACACGTCGCCGAGGAAGTGCGCGACGGCCTGATCCGCGAGATGCCGATCGAGGAGCTGGTCGCGGCCACCGAGGGCCTGGAGGTGGACGACCTGGCCGACCTGATCGAGAACCTGCCGGAGACCGTCACCCAGCAGCTGCTGCGCTCCATGGACCTGGAGAACCGCCAGCGGCTCGAGGCGGTGCTGTCCTATCCGCCCGACAGCGCCGGCGGCCTGATGAACACCGACACGGTGACGGTGCGCCCCGACGTCAGCATCGACGTCGTGCTGCGCTATCTGCGCCTGCGCGGCAGCCTGCCCGAGCACACCGACGCGCTGTTCGTGGTGGATCGTACCGGCCGCTATCTCGGTGTGGTCTCGGTCAACCGCTTGCTCACGCTCGACCCCGAGCTGGTGATCGCCAGCGTAATGGACACCGAGATCAGGCCGATTGAGGTCACTGCCAGTGCCACAGAGGTTGCCAAGCAATTCGAGAACCTGGATCTGGTCTCGGCACCGGTGGTCAACGAGCAGGGCATCCTGGTCGGACGCATCACGGTCGACGACGTCATGGACGTGGTCCGCGAGGAGGCCGACCACAGCCTCATGAGCATGGCTGGCCTGGACGAGGAAGAAGACCTGTTCGCGCCCATCCTGCGACGCACCCGGCGGCGCGCCATCTGGCTGGGTGTCAACCTGATTACGGCGTTCATCGCCGCGCGCGTGGTCGGGCTTTTCGAGGCCTCGATCGAGCAGATGGTCGCGCTGGCGGTGCTCATGCCGGTGGTGGCCAGCATGGGCGGTATCGCCGGCAGTCAGACACTGGTCCTGACCATCCGCGGCCTGGCACTGGGCTCGATCGGCACCAGTAACGCACGCAGCCTGCTTTACAAGGAGCTGGCCGTGGCTTTTGCCAACGGAGTGTTCTTTGGTGTCATCGTCGCTGTCGTCACCGCTCTGTGGTTTGGCAATCTGATGCTGGGCCTGGTGATTGCGCTGGCGCTGGCGCTGAACCAAATCAATGGCGTGCTGACCGGCGTCTGGCTCCCCCTCTTGCTGCGCAAGCTGGGCATAGACCCTGCCCTTGCCGGTTCGGTGGTGCTCACCACTTTCACCGACACCGGCGGTTTCTTCATGCTGTTGGGCCTGGGGACCCTGATACTGCTGTAGTGCGTCGCGTCAGCGATCACTGTCCGGCAATGGTCATGGATTCAATCAGCACCGAGCCGCTGCGGATGTTGCCGCGCGTATCCATATCGTGGCCGATGGCGCGAACGCCACGGAACATATCGCGCAGGTTGCCGGCGATGGTGATGCCGGCCACCGGGTAGGCGATGCTGCCCTGCTCGACCCAGAAGCCGGCAGCACCCCGCGAGTAATCGCCGGTGACCAGATTGACGCCCTGTCCCATCAGCTCGGTGACGACGAGGCCGGTGCCCATCTCGCGCAGCAGCCCAGCGAAGTCCGAGGGCCCAGGCTGCACGACCAGGTTGAACACGCCGCCGGCGTTGCCGGTCGATTGCAGCCCCAGCCGCCGCGCCGAGTAGCTGCCCAGCACATAACCCTGCAGCACACCCTCGACGACCAGCTCACGGTCCACGGTGGCGACGCCCTCCTGATCATAGGCCGTACTGCCCATGGCGCGCGGCAGGTGCGGGCGCTGGCTGATGTTCACCTGCGGTGCAAAGACTGGCTTGCCGGCCTGGTCCAGCAGGAAGCTGGCCTTGCGGTAGAGCGCACCGCCGCTGATCGCGCCGACGAAGCTGCCGAACAGCCCGCGTGCGAGCTCTGGAACGAACAAAACCGGCGCGCGGCGCGTGGACAACCGCCGTGGGTGCAGGCGCGCCAGGCTGCGCTCGGCGGCTCGGCGCCCGACCTGTGCCGCCGTTTCCAGCGCAGCGGGCGTACGCGCGGCGCTGTACCAGTAGTCGCGCTGCATGTCCTCGCCGGTGCCGGCGATCACGGCGCAACTGAGGCTGTGCTGCGTACCCAGCTGGTGCCCGACGAAGCCATGACTGTTGGCGTACACCGAGATGCCACGCCGCGTGTCCACACCCGCGCCCTCGGAGTTGGTGATGCGCGGGTCGAATTGCAACGCGATCGACTCGGCCTCACGCGCCAGCGCCACCGCGGCATCCACGGTCAGCGGCCAGGGATGGTCCAGGTCGAGGTCCGGGAGGTCGCGCGCTATGCGCTCGGGATCCGCCAGGCCCGCATAGGGATCCTCCCCGGTGTAGCGAGCGATCGCGCAGGCGCGTTCGATCGCCTCGCCGATGGCACGGTCGGACAGGTCGCTGGTGCTGGCATGTCCGCGGCGCTGACCGAAGTACACGGTGATACCCAGATCGCGGTCCCGCTGGAACTCCACCGATTCGATCTCGCCCTTGCGCACGTTCACGGTCAGCGCGGTACCTTCGCTGAGAGTCACCTCGGCAGCGCTGGCACCGGCACGGCGCGCGCGTGCCAGCGTCTGCTGCGCCAGTTCGCGCAGAGTCGCGGCGGCGGGCAGCGGACTGCTTTCGGGAGGGGCGGGCTGGCTGTTCATGCGTGCTCCGGCACGCCGCGCATTGTGCCAGAGCGATCCGCCGGGGGATATCCGGCGGCTGTCGCAACCGGCCGTTCTGGCCTAGCATTGGAATTTTTTCACGCGGCACAGGCTGAACGAATGACCCGCCAAGCTGAACGGACGCCCGCCGCCGGGAGCGGCGCATGATCTCCCTGCGCCCGCGCTCGCTGCGGCGGCTGGCGCTGGCCGGCTTCGCGCTGGTGGTGCTGCCGCTGGTGGCCATGCTGGGGGTCGCCAGCCTGTACGTGGACCGGCTGGCGCAGCAGAGCGAGCAGCTGGTCGCGCGCGGCGTCGAACTGGCCCGGCTGGGCAAAGAGCTGGAGGAAAAGATCAGCTCACTGGAACGCAATGCGCGCCAGTACCAAGTGCTGGGCGATCCCGCGCTGATCGAGCTGGCGCGCAAACGCTGCGACGAGCTGACCGTCATCGCGGCCAGGATCCAGGCGGCGCGCGTGCAGGCGGTCGACACGGGGCACCTGGAGCGGATCCGCACCGACAGCCACGCAATCCTGCTGGCGCTGGCACGGGAGGCGCCGCAGTCCGCGACGCTGGCCGGCGAGCTTGAGCGCTTCGGGCGCCTGCACCAGCTGGCGGCCGCGGTCCGCGGACAGACCGATACCTTCATCAATGCAAGGCTGGAAACACTCCAGGTCACGGCGCGCGAGGCGCGCCACTTCCTGCTGCTGATGGCGGTGATCCTGATCCCGATGGTCATGCTGTTGGCACTCTATTTCACCGTACAGATCACGCGGCCGGTGCGCCAGATCGAGAACGCCATCCGCAGCATGGGGCGCGGCAGCTTCGCCCGGCCGCTGGAGGTGGACGGCCCGCACGAGCTGCGAGTGCTGGGCGAGCGGCTCAACTGGCTGCACAACCGGCTGACCGACCTCGAGCAGGAGAAGAACCTCTTCCTGCGCCGCATGTCTCACGAGCTCAAAACACCGCTGGCGAGCCTCCGCGAGGGCGCGGAATTACTGATGGACGGCACCGCCGGAAGACTGACCGACATGCAGCTCGAAATCGCGGACATCCTGCGCAACAACAGTCTCGAGCTGCAGTTCCTGATCGAGAACCTGCTCGACTATGAGCGCTGGCGGGAAAAATCGGCCGTGCTCGAGGTGTCGCGCTTCGCGTTCCGTCCGCTGCTCGATGCGATCCTGCAGCGGCATCGACTGCTGATCGGCAACAAGCGCCTGCGCATAGACCTGCGGATGGAAGACTTCGAGCTGGAGGCGGACCGCGAACACATCCGCATTACACTGGACAACCTAGTGTCGAACGCGATCAAGTTCGCGCCGGCCGGCGGCACGGTTTACCTGCGCGCCCAGTCCTGGCACGGCTCGGGCGAGCGTCGGCTGGTGAACTTCGAGATCGCCGACACCGGCCCCGGCATCCCGCCCGAGGACCGACCGCGGATCTTCGACGCCTTCTACCAGGGGCGTCCGCCATCCGACGGTTTCCTGCGTGGGACCGGCATCGGCCTGTCCGTGGTGCGCGAATGCGTCAGCGCCCACGGCGGCGTCATAGAGCTGCTTGAAGGAGAATATCCCGGTGCACACTTCAGAATCCGCCTGCCATCGCCGCCGGCCGCTACGGACGCCTAAGACGCTGACGGCACTGCTGCTCGGCCTGCTCGCCGCCGCCACCGGCGGCTGTGCCGGCCTGGCGCCGGCCACGCCGCGTGCCAGCGTCGCGCCGGCATGGACCGAAACCGAGTTCCGCCCGGTGTCCGAGTACCTGGCCTACATGCACATGCTGGCGGTGGCGCCCCCGGCCACGCGCAAAAGCCTCTACCAGCAGGCCGTGCGCAGCCAGCGCGAGCAGGCCACCCCGCACACCAAGCTGCGCCTCGCACTGGCACTCGCCACACTGGACAGTCCGTACGGCGACGTCAACAAGGCACGCCAGCTGTACCGGGAGCTGCTGCCGTCGGCGCAGTCCATGCCGGAGATCGAGTCGCTGCTCCAGGTGCAGCTGGCGGAGGCGCAGCAGCGCCTGGCGCTGGAGGAACGCCTGGCGCTGATGCAGCAAAGACTCGACAAGGCCGAAGCCAAGATCCAGGCGCTGACCACGATCGAGCAGACGCTCGACCCGCCGGCACCGGCGCCCGAGAACCGGCCCCGGAGCGCGCCATGAGCGGCACGACCGGAAAAATCCTGCTGGTGGACGACGACGCCGACCTGCGCCGCCTGCTCGGCATCCGCCTGAGCGCCAGCGGCCACCAGGTGCAATCCGTCGGCAGCGCAGCGCAGGCGCTGGCGGCCATGGCCCAGTACCGCCCGGACCTGGTCATCACCGACCTGCGCATGGAGGAAATGGACGGCATCCAGCTGCTGCAGGAGCTGCAGCGCACGCGACCCGGCATGCCGATCCTGATCATCACTGCGCACGGCACCATCCCCGACGCGGTGCAGGCCACCCAGCGCGGCGCCTTCGACTTTCTGACCAAGCCGATCGACAAGAACCTGCTGCTGCAGCGCGTGGACGAGGCGCTGCGGCTGTCCGGCGCCGGCACGCTGGACGACAGCTGGCAGGCGGACATCGTCACCGGCAGCGATGTGATGCGCGAGCTGCTGCTGGATGCACGCCAGGTGGCAGGTTCCGACGTCAGCATCCTGATCACTGGCGACAGCGGTACCGGCAAGGAGCTGCTCGCACGCGCCATCCACAAGGCCAGCCCCCGCCGCGAGCATCCCTTCGTGGCGATCAATTGTGGCGCCCTGCCGGAGAACCTGCTCGAGTCCGAACTGTTCGGCCACGAGAAAGGCGCATTCACCGGCGCGATCCGCGACCACTTGGGCCTGTTCCGCGCCGCGCACGGCGGCACCCTGTTCCTGGACGAGATCGGCGACATGCCGCTGACCCTGCAGGTGAAGCTGCTGCGCGTGCTGCAGGAGCGCGAGATCCGGCCCGTCGGCAGCACCCGCAGCATCCCGGTCAATGTACGCATCATCTCGGCCACGCACCGCGACCTCGACGGCGCCATGGCCGAGGGCCGCTTCCGCGAGGACCTGTACTACCGGCTGAAGGTGATCAAGCTGGAGCTGCCGCCGCTGGCGCAGCGACTCGGAGACATCCCGCTGCTGGTGTCGCATTTCCTCAAGCAGCTGGCGGCGCGCGAGGGCGGGCAGCAGAAGGTCTACGCGCCGGAGGCGATGGAACTGCTGGTGACCGCGGAGTGGCCGGGCAACGTGCGCCAGCTGTACAACATGGTCGAGCAGAACGTCGCGCTCTCGCCCACCCCGGTGATCAGCGCGGCGCTGGTGCAGAAGGCGCTGGGCGGCAGCGCCGGCAAACTGCCCTCCTACGCCGCGGCGCGCGACGAATTCACGCGCAATTACCTGGTGCAGCTGCTGCAGATCACCCGCGGCAACATCAGCCAAGCGGCACGCCTGGCCGAGCGCAATCGCACCGAGTTCTACAAGCTGCTGGCGCGGCATCGCGTCAACCCCTCCGATTTCAAGCAGAAATGAAATGCCTGTCGCCGATCGGCGACAGCGTTTTTGCGCGTGACGACAGGATGGTGATCGCAGGGCGCCACGTCGTTGTCGGGTTTTCACGACAGCAGCGCAGGGTTTCGCCCCCGTCGCTTGGCCGCAGGGCGGCCGCCCTGCGCGGCTTGCCGCCGGCAACTGGCTGACGCGTAAGGTCTTTTCCATTTCTGGCACGGGTATTGCCCGCTTCCGACAGTGGCGCTCGTTCGCGCCGGCCGTCGGGCCCTCCCCCTCACTCCCCGCCAGCCGACGCGGACACCGCCACAGCTTCGCAGTGCTGCGCGAAGGACTTTCCGGTCTGGCCCGACCGGATCTTGGGATCAGGCACAGGGTCGTGCCGCATACGGCTGATCCCGGGATCCGGTTTCGGGTCGCTGACCGCACGGAAACGCAGCAAACAACGAGGACGCACACGGAGGAGAAACGGATGTTGAACCGCGAGTCGAGACCATCGGCCATCCAGGAAACCCTGACCCTCAAGATCGCGCCGCGCCGCGAACGGGTATCGCGCCTGCTGCCCTGCGGCACCCTGGGCCGCGATGCCGAGGGCTCCGGCTGCGCCGTGTTCCTCAAGCGTTCGCGCATGAGCAGCACGGTATTGCGGAAGGTGCTGCAGCACCGGCCCCACTATGCCCCTGCGGCGGAGCGCGCCCGCAACCGTCCGGGTTCCTTCCTGCGGCTGGGCAGCGGCCGCAGTCACTGACGCGCATCGCGCGCTGCACGCGGAGAAGCGCCCTTGCTTTACCTCCCGCCGCCGCTACCCTATCGGCCCGACGCGCTCGAGCCTTATCTCTCGTCCGAAACGGTCGAGTACCACTACGCCGCGCATCACAAGGGCTACCTGCGCAAGCTCGCCGAGCTGGTGGACGGCACGCGCTTCGCCGGGATGCCGCTCGAGGACATCATCGCCCGCGCCCCGGCCGGCCCGATCGCGGGCTGCGCCACGCAGGCCTGGAACCATGCTTTCTACTGGCGCAGCATGAGCCCCGAGGGCGGCGGCGCGCCCCCCGCGCCGCTGGCAGCGGCGATCGAGCAGTGGTTCGGTTCGGTGGACTGCTTCCGCCAGGCCTTCGAGAAGGCAGGCCTGGGCCTGTTCGGCTCCGGCTGGGTGTGGCTGGTCCGGGAGTCGGACGGCCGCCTGGCCATCAGCGCGCTCAGCAGCCCGGCCGCCAGTCCACTGGGCAAGGGGCGTCGCCCGCTACTGGTCTGCGACCTGTGGGAGCACGCCTACTACCTCGACCATCGCAACCAGCGGATGCGCTACCTGCACGCCTTCTGGGACGTGGTCAACTGGGATTTCGTCGCTGCCAACCTCGCGCTGCCGCTACCGGCTTACGCCGACCGCGCGCCCCACCCCAGGCCAGCGGCCGGCCGGCGCCGCCCGGTGCAGCCGGTGCTGCATATGCCGGCCTGATCACGGGGGCTCGCGTCTCACTCGCCGAGCCGGATGGCGAGACCGGTGATCGCCAGCGGGGTCGTGCTCCCACCGATCGGCGTCGTACCAATCTGTGTCGCGGTGCCGGTGGCCAGATTCACGCGGTACAGATTCGAGCCGCTGCCCAGGTTCAGCGCCGCCAGCACCAGCCCGTTGTGCCCGCCGGCGATGTCGAAGGCCGCGTCCGTGGCATCGACGCCCAGGTTGGCACTCATCACCGCATCCGCGATCGTGCCGGCATTCGGCGGGTTCTGAATCACCAGCCGGTCCGGGGAGGTGCCGGTGTCGATGCCATAGAGCGTCGTGGCATCGGCGCCGGCGAAGCTGTTGGTATAGGCCGAGGCGATCAGGGTCGCGGCGGGGTTGATGGCGCCATCGGTGCAGGTGACGCCGTCGTCCACGTTGATGCGCAGATTCTGCTCGGCATCGCTGACCACGCGCAGGCGATCCGGCACCGGATTGAAGTCGACGCCGAACAGCGTCCCGGCCAGTGCCATGAAACCGCCGCTGCAACCTGCCACCATCCCGGCCGGGGCGGCCAGCAGCGCGGACTGCAGCACCGCACCGGTCGCAGGATTCAGCCGATACACGCGGCCAGAGCTGCCCAGGGCATAAAGGTCGCCGGTGGCCGGACGGAAATCCAGCCCGCGGATCGCCTCACCGGCCTGCAAAGGCGCGATCGAGCCGATGGTCGTCACGCTGCCCGGCGTCAGCGGATCGAAGCGCACGAGCTGGTTGCCGCTGGTGCTGGCAAAGACCACCGGCGCGGCCGGCGGGGGAATGGCCAGGCCGCGCAGCGGTTCGCCGCCGCCGATGGTGCCGAGCACCGTCACGTTGCCGAAGCTCGGCGAACCGGCGCGCAGATTGGCGCGCAGCAGGGCGGCGGTACCGTTGACCGTCACCGCCACCAGGGCGGTGCCGTCCACCGCGTCGATGTCGAAGCTGGCGTCGGTGGCATTGACACCCAGGCTGGTCGCCGGGCTGGTATCGCCGACGGTGCCGGCATTCGGCGGGTTCTGGATCACGATGCGATCGGGGTTGCTGGCCAGGTCCACCGCGTACAGCGTGGTGCTGCCGCTCACGCCCGCGCCGCCGAAGCTATTGGTGTAGGCCGAGGCCAGCACGCTGCTGCTGGCAGGATTGATCGCGCCGTCATTGCAGGTCACCCCGTTATCCACATTGATGCGCAGATTCTGGCCGGTGTTGCTGACCACCCGCAGCCGGTCGGGAACCGGATTGAAATCCACGCCGAAGGCACCGCCCTGCAAGCCGGTATAGCCGCTGGGGCAGCTCATATCGCCCATGGCGGGTGCCGCCAAGGTGCTGACCAGGGTCGCGGCCCCGGAGCTCGTGTTGACCGTGTACAGGCGACCGGTACCGCCGTCATTGGCCAGCAGGTAGAGCAGTCCGTTGGCCGGACGGAAATCCATACCGACGATATCGCCGGTGACGCCCGACAGCGCCACACCGCTGCGGAACACCGTCGGCGCGGACGGATCGAAGCTCACCAGACGGTTGCTGGCAGTGAGGCCGAACACGGCGCCGGGACCGCCGCCGCCGTCGTCGTCGTCGCTGTCGCCGCCACAGGCGGCCAGCAGGCCCAGCAGCAGGGCTGCGCAGCCAACTCGATATGCGGATTCAAGCCTCATGACTGTCCCCCTCCTTGTTTGATTTCTTCTCGATGAATGGAAGGCCCGGCCGGTGGCCGGGCACCGAATACAATACGGTCTGGGCAGGGTTTCGGATGCAGGGCCGCTTCAGGCAGCCAGGGCAGCCAGCAGCCGCTCGTGAATGCCCCCGAAATCGCCGTTGCTCATGACCACGACCTGGTCCCCGGGGCGGACGCAATCGCTCACCGCCCGCACCAGCCGGTCGAGGTCGTCGAGCACGCGGGCGCGCGGGCCCAGCGCGGCAAGGGTGTCCGCCAGGCTCCAGTCGAGGTCGTCGCGCTGATACAGAAAGCTCCGATCGGCGCCCGCCAGCGCGTCCGCCAATTCCTGCTTGTGCACGCCCATGCGCATGGTGTTGGAGCGCGGCTCCAGCACCGCGATGATGCGCCCGTTCGCTGCGCGCGCGCGCAGGCCGGCCAGCGTGGTGGCGATGGCCGTCGGGTGATGCGCGAAATCATCATAGACCTTCACGCCCCGCACCTCGCCGCGCAGCTCGAGCCGGCGCTTGACGTTGCGGAAACGCCCCAGCGCCTCGACCGCCTGCGCCGGCGCCACGCCCGCATGGCGGGCGGCCGCGATCGCCGCCAGCGCATTGCTGACGTTGTGCCGGCCCAGCAGCTCCCAGCGCACCGTGCCCTGGACGGCACCGGCGCAGCTCACTTCGAACGCACTGCCGTCCTGCGCCAGCAGGCGCGCCTGCCAGCCGTCGCCGCGGTCGAAGTATTCCACCGGCGTCCAGCAGCCCATCTGCAGCACGCGCGCCAGCGCGGCATCGTTGCCGTTGCATACGATGCGCCCGGTGCCGCCCGGCACGGTGCGCACCAGGTGATGGAACTGGCGCTCGATCGCGGCCAGGTCCGGGAAGATGTCGGCGTGATCGAATTCCAGATTGTTGAGGATCGCGGTACGCGGCCGGTAATGCACGAACTTGCTGCGCTTGTCGAAGAAGGCCGTATCGTACTCGTCGGCCTCGACCACGAAGAAAGGCGTCCGGCCCAGGCGAGCCGAGACCGGGAAATTGCAGGGCACACCCCCGATCAGGAAGCCGGGTTCCAGCCCCGCATGCTCGAGGATCCAGGCCAGCATGCTGCTGGTCGTGGTCTTGCCGTGTGTGCCGGCCACCGCCAGTACCCAGCGTCCTTGCAGCACCTGTTCGGACAGCCACTGCGGGCCCGAGGTGTACGGCAGTCCGCGGTCCAGCGCGGATTCCATGGCCGGGTTGCCGCGGGTCACGACGTTGCCGACCACGACGCAGTCGGGCGCCGGCTCCAGGTGCGCGGGGTCATAGCCGCGCATCACCTCGATGCCCAGCTGCTGCAGCTGCGTGGACATCGGCGGCCAGGCATTGGCGTCCGAGCCGGTGACGCGATGGCCGGCCTCGCGCGCGATCGCGGCGATGCCGGCCATGAAGGTGCCGCAGATGCCGAGGATGTGGATGTGCATCAGGACACCACTGCGCTGGCGGACTGCGTCGCAGCCTGGCCGAACAGCAGGTTGATCACCAGCACCGAAATCAGCTCATACAGCAGCACCAGACCGAAGGCCGTCAGCAGGCGCACCTCCAGCGCCACGCGCAGGATGTAGGCCTGCACCGCCAGACTCCAGGCGCCCAGCGCCAGCACCAGCAGCACCGGGCCGACGGGGGCCTGGACCTCGGTGCCAGCGCCAAGCTGCTTCATGTAAGGCAGTAGGATCGAGATCGGCCACCAGGCCAGCAGACTGAAGAAACTGCCGGCGATGACCAGCGCGGTGAGCGTCTGCGGCAGGCGGTTGCCGAAATTGCGCAGGCGCAGCAGCGTGTGCGCATAACCGGCCAGCACCGCGAAGGACACCAGCGCCTGCAGCAGCGGCAGGGGGCCGCTCATCCCCTGCAACCGGAACAGCAGCACGCCGCAGCCGATGAAGGCTGCGCTGCCCGCCGCCAGCAGCGGGTAGGAGGTAGGCAGGTGCTGCGGCCCGCCGCGCAGCAGCAGGATCTCGCCCATGGCGCGTATGACGCTGTTCAGCATAGAAAGGAAAATGCGACAAGCCCGGGATTAGGCACGCATAATAGCGGCTTGTTCCATCAGCGAAAACAGCCCCGCATGAGCGGCTTTCTCTACCTCGACACGCCCGCGGCGCTGGCCGAGCACTGTGCGCGCCTGCGTGGGCGCGACTGGCTGGCGGTGGACACCGAGTTCATCCGCGAGCGCACCTACTACCCGCAGCTGTGCCTGGTGCAGGTTTCCGACGGCGAGACCCACGCCTGCATCGACCCGCTGCGCCTCGCCGACCTCGGCCCGCTGCTGGAGCTGCTGTACGATCCGGCCATCACCAAGGTGTTCCACGCAGCCGGCCAGGACCTCGAGCTGTTCTATCACCTCACCGGCAAGGTACCGGGGCCGGTGTTCGATACGCAGCTGGCGGCCACGCTGGCCGGCTTCGGCGACCAGGTCGGCTACGCGCGCCTGGTACAGGACCTGCTCGGTGTGACGCTGGACAAGGCGCACACGCGTTGCGACTGGAGCCGCCGGCCGCTGGCCGAGGCCGAGCTGGCCTATGCCGCGGACGACGTGCGCTACCTGTGCCAGGTGTACGCAAAGCTGCGCGCGGAGCTGGCGCAGCGCGGGCGGCTGGACTGGCTGGCGGCGGACTTCGCCGCGCTCAGCGACCCGGCCCGCTACGAGAACCTGCCCGAGGACGCCTGGGCGCGCATCGGCGCCGCGCACAAGCTGCGGCCCAACCAGCAGAAACTGGTGCGCGCCCTGGCCGCCTGGCGCGAACAGCAGGCGCGCAGGCTCGATCGGCCGCGGCGCTGGATCCTGGCCGATGACGTGCTGCTCGATCTCGCACGGCGCCAGCCGAAGACGCTCGAGGACCTGGCGCGGCTGCGCGGACTGCCGGAAGGCCTGGTACAGAAACAAGGCGCTGCCCTGCTCGCCGTACTGGCCAATGCCGCGCAGGCGCCCGCGCCGGCCGCGGAGCGCGAAGCGCCGCGACTGGCCGCCAGCCAGCAGCCGCTGCTGGAACTGCTGCAGGCGCTGGTGCACGCGGTGAGCGAAGAACAGGCCATCAGCCCGGCGGCGCTGACCAGCCGCCGCGAACTGGAGCGCCTGATCCTGGGCGAGCGGGAACTGCCGGTACTGTCGGGCTGGCGGCGGGCCGCGATCGGCGAGCCGCTGCTCAAGTTGCTGGAGGGACGCGCGGTACTGCGCGTGAAGGAAGGCCGGGTACGGCTCAGCCCAGCGCCTGGTTGATGCGCGCGTAGATCTCTTCGATGTCGCCCTCGCCGTCGATGGCGGCGAGCTTGCCCTGCTTCTGGTAGTACTCGATCAGCGGTTCGGTCTGGTCCTGGTAGACCTTGAGCCGGTTGCCGATCGTGTCCTCGTTGTCGTCGGCGCGCTGCAGCAACTCGCCGCCGCAGCGGTCGCAGACACCGTCCTTCCGCGGCGGACTGTAATAGACGTTGTACATCTGGCCGCAGTCCTTGCAGGTGCGGCGGCCGGTCAGGCGCTTCATCAGCGCGTCGAACTTGACGTCGATGAGCAGCGCCTTGTCCAGCGGCTGGCCGAGGCTGCCCAGCACCGCGTCGAGCTCGCGCGCCTGCGCGCCGCTGCGCGGGAAGCCGTCCATGATGAAACCACGCTCGGTGTCGGCGTCCTGCAGCCGCTCGCGGATCATGCCGATCACGATCTCGTCCGCCACCAGCTGGCCGGCATCCATTGCGGCCTTGGCCTTCTTGCCCAGGGCGGTGCCGGCGCGCACCGCGGCACGCAACAGGTCGCCGGTGGAAATCTGCGGGATCCCGTGGCGCTCCATCAGTTTCTTGGCCTGGGTGCCCTTGCCCGAACCGGGCGCGCCGAGCAGCACGATGCGCATGCGTCAATCCTGAAATGGTCGTCTTGAAACGGGGGCCTCAAAACGGCGTCGGCGCGTCCCAGGACTGGCATCGTGGGGGCGCGCCGGCGGCTTTCTCGGCGGATTTCGGCGTACCGTACCTTGAGGGCCGCAGGGCGTCAATGCACCCGATGCGCGGGCCCTGCGCTTGCTTTATTCTTTCGCCCTCGCACCGCCCATCCGACCGGGGAACCTGCATCCATGGCAGCCAGGAACGCTTTCTACGCGCAGTCCGGCGGCGTCACTGCCGTCATCAATGCCTCTGCCGCCGGCGTCATCGAGACCGCCCGCCGCCATCCGGACAAGATCGGCAAGGTCTATGCCGGTCGCAACGGGATCATCGGGGCCCTGACTGAGGATCTGATCGACACCACGCAGGAACCGGCCGAGAACATCGCGGCGCTCAAGCACACCCCGGCCGGCGCCTTCGGCTCCTGCCGCTACAAGCTCAAGGGCTTCGACAAGAACCAGGCCGAGTACGAGCGCCTGATCGAGGTGTTCCGGGCGCACGACATCGGCTACTTCTTCTACAACGGCGGCGGCGACTCGGCCGACACCTGCCTCAAGGTCAGCCAGCTCGGCGAGAAGATGGGCTACCCGATCCAGGCCATCCATGTGCCCAAGACCATGGACAACGACCTGCCGCTGACCGACACCTGCCCCGGCTTCGGCTCGGTGGCCAAGTACACGGCCGTGTCCATCCGCGAGGCCAGCTTCGATCTCGCCAGCATGGCCAAGACCTCGACCAAGGTGTTCATTCTTGAAGTCATGGGCCGCCACGCCGGCTGGACCGCAGCCGCGGGTGGACTCGCTGCGGAGCAAGACGGCGACGGACCGCAGGTGATCCTGTTCCCGGAAATCGTGTTCGACGAGGAGAAGTTCCTCGCCAGGGTGGACGCCACGGTGCGCAAGGTCGGCTGGTGCACGATCGTCGCCAGCGAGGGCCTGCACGCGCCGTCCGGCGAGTTCCTGTCCGAGGCCGGCACCCAGGACGCCTTCGGCCACAGCCAGCTCGGCGGGCTGGCGCCGCTGCTCGCCGACCTCGTCAAGCAGAAGCTCAAGCTCAAGTATCACTACGCCATCGCCGACTACCTGATGCGTTCGGCGCGGCACATCGTCAGCAAGACCGACCTCGACCAGGCCTATGCCACCGGCCGCGCCGCGGTGGAGCTGGCGCTGGCCGGCAAAAGCGGCGTGATGGTGTCCATCGTGCGCAAGAGCGACAGCCCTTATGTGTGGGAAACCGGCGAGGCGCCGCTGGAGAAGGTCGCCAACGTCGAGCGCAAGATGCCGCGCGAGTTCATCACCGAGGACGGCTTCCACATCACCGACGCCTGCCGCCGCTACCTCTCGCCGCTGATCCAGGGCGAGGACTACCCGCCGATGCGCAATGGCCTGCCCGTTTACGTCACGCTGCGCAACGTGGCGGTGCCGAAGAAGTGTCCGCCCTTCGAGCTGAAGAAGGCGTAACGCCGCTTACGGCCAGGCAAGGCCCCTCCTCCGAACGCAGGGGGTCGCAACTTCCGCAGAGCGTGATAAGCTCGCCGGGCGTGTGGGTGGGCTCGTAGGGCCGTTTCACAAAAAAGCAGGACACAGAACAACCAAGCCCGCGGGCCTTCCCGTCCCGAGTTGCATCACCCGGATGACTCATAAGGAGGAGGCTCGATGTTAGTCGACGTGTTCGTGAATTGGGGTCTGTGGATCGCTCTGGGCTGCGCCCTGGCTGCGGTCGCCTACGGTCTGGTATCCGTGCAATGGATCCTGGCCCGCCCGGCGGGCAACCCGCGTATGCAGGAAATCGCGGCCGCGGTGCAGGAAGGCGCCATGGCCTACCTCAACCGGCAGTACAGCACCATCAGCCTGGTCGGCATCGCGCTGTTCGTGGTGCTGGGGCTGGCGCTGGACTGGTACACCGCGGTGGGTTTCGCCATCGGCGCGATCCTGTCCGGTGCCACCGGCTACATCGGCATGAACATCTCGGTGCGCGCCAACGTGCGCACCGCGCAGGCTGCGCACGACGGCATGAACGCCGCGCTCGGCGTCGCGTTCCGCGGTGGCGCCATCACCGGCCTGCTGGTGGTCGGCCTGGGCCTGCTCGGCGTAGCCGGCTATTACATGGTGGCGATGAACCTGACCGGCGATCAGGGCAAGGCGCTGCACGCGCTGGTCGGCCTTGCCTTCGGCGGCTCGCTGATCTCGATCTTCGCGCGTCTCGGCGGCGGCATCTTCACCAAGGGCGCCGACGTCGGCGCCGACCTGGTCGGCAAGGTCGAGGCCGGTATCCCGGAGGATGACCCCCGCAACCCGGCGGTGATCGCCGACAACGTGGGCGACAACGTCGGCGACTGCGCCGGCATGGCCGCCGACCTGTTCGAGACCTACGCCGTGACCGTGGTCGCCACCATGGTGCTCGGCGGGCTCTTGGCCGCGACCCTCGGCCCGAACGCCGTGCTCTATCCGCTGGTGCTGGGCGGCGCCTCGATCATCGCGTCCATCGTCGGCAGCTTCTTCGTCAAGGCCTCGGAAGGCGGCAAGATCATGTCGGCGCTCTACCGCGGCGTATTCGTGTCCGGCGCGCTGGCGGCGCTCGCGTTCTACCCCATCACCACCGCACTGATGGGTGACCAGGCGATGAATCTGTACTGGTGCGCGCTGATCGGGCTTGCGCTCACCGGCGTGATCGTGTGGATCACCGAGTACTACACCGGCACGCAGTTCAAGCCGGTGCAGCACGTGGCTTCTGCCTCGCAGACCGGCCACGCGACCAACATCATCGCCGGCCTCGGCGTATCCATGAAGGCCACCGCGCTGCCGGTGCTGGCGGTCTGCGCCAGCATCTACGGCGCCTACGAGATCGCCGGCCTGTACGGCATCGCCATCGCCGCCACCGCCATGCTGTCCATGACCGGCATGATCGTGGCCCTGGACGCCTACGGCCCGATCACCGACAACGCCGGCGGCATCGCCGAGATGGCCAAGCTGCCCAAGGAGATCCGCGCGATTACCGATCCGCTCGACGCGGTCGGCAACACCACCAAAGCGGTGACCAAGGGCTACGCCATCGGCTCGGCTGGCCTGGCCGCGCTGGTGCTGTTCGCGGACTACACCCACAACCTCACCGCCAACGGCCAGAGCATCGCCTTCAACCTCGACGATCACATGGTCATCATCGGCCTGTTCATCGGCGGGCTGGTGCCGTACCTGTTCGCCGCGATGGCCATGGAGGCGGTGGGCCGCGCCGCCGGCTCGGTGGTGGTCGAGGTGCGCCGCCAGTTCCGCGAGATCAAGGGGATCATGGAAGGCACCGCGCGGCCCGATTACTCGCGCGCGGTGGACATGCTCACCCGCGCCGCCATCCGCGAGATGATCGTGCCCTCGCTGCTGCCGATCCTGGTGCCGGTGGTGGTGGCGTTTGGTCTCAACGCGCTGATGGGCCCCGGCGCCGGGGTGCGCGCGCTCGGCGGGCTGCTGATCGGCACC